>NZ_CEVWQM010000033.1:0-38768 GCF_982386235.1 Desulfotomaculum sp.
GTGCCGCCTATGGCTGGTTGCTTTTCTACTAAATACACATAGTAGCCGGATTCTGCTAGGTCCAGGGATGCCTGGATACCGGCTATTCCGGAGCCCACTACCATTACGGCCCCTACTTTATTGGTTGTAGTCATCTTCGCATTACACCGTCCTCCTATTTCAGCTTTTCCAGGGGGATGTGTTCCCACCCTGACAAAGAATATTTACCCAAGCTGCAACAATAGGGTAAATTATAATTTTTAGACCTACGGGGTTAAAGCTAGGGATCAGCCCCCTAGATTAGGTAAGGATTTAGCTAGTTATTAAAAATTCGTAGGGCTTGTACCAAACTTAACAATCTTAATTAGACCTTCATTCTAATTGTTTACACCATGAATAGCCTAATTCAAAGTCATAAAATAATTTTACCACATCATCCGCCAATTTTCAGCGTAACGTAAATACTATTTATGGTGAAATTACCTTTCCTTGCTGGTCCTCAGACAGGCCCCTTTTTAATCCTTACTTTGTATACAGAGAACTTGAAAAATACAGCAATTTCAACACTTTTACCCCTATGGCTAGTATATAGTTTCTACTAACTAGTGTCAATTATTTTAGAATATTTTAAAAAGGCTATTCCTTTCAATTGTTTTGCCATAATTTTTCGCAGTTACTATCGGCAGGCAATTTCGCTGCGGCTATTTGTCACACTTGATTAAATTTTCCACCTTATTTGTCACCCTTATATTTTTTAAAATAATTTCGCAGAGTTGCTTTTCTTAAAAAAGGATAGACTAAGGGGTCTCCATCATAATAACCCCTTAGTCTACACATTGTCTTTCGCACTTATTAAAACTTTATGCTTAACCCTTTTCCCCCATACCTACATGGTCTTCACTTTTATTGGTCATGTTATTGGGTGGCGTTTTAAAAGGGTTATTATTTAGTTGTTTTTCCCCAGGCGCCATTTCAACCTGACTGGTTTCAGGCTCTGTCGATCCCTTAACTAACTCACTATGGCTGGTGACCATTTGCTCGTGAGGCACTCCTGATTGCAGTGTGTGCTTTTTACTGTGTAGGGTCATTTTACTGCCTCCTTCTAAAGTTTATGGGTTTAGTGTAACCAGATATTCTAATTCTATGGTCCAACTATCCTTAAACTTAGAAGTACAGGCTTATACGAAAGGGTGTTCTCGAAAAAACTTAAAGCACTTTATAAACAGCGTTACAATCTTCAAAGCCCAATCCCTGTGCCTCTGCATCTTCATAGAACTTCTTAGCTAGTTTAGTAAATCTAGCATCATAGTTCCATGCATCTGCCATTTCACAGCCTAGACGAACATCTTTTAAGGCCAGGCTTACACCAAAACGATTGGCAAAATCATTATTGACAATCCAAGGGCCTCTGACTTGTAACTGGAAGGAATTAGCTCCCGTATCAGCTAATAATTCAGTTAGCAATTTCGCATCAATGCCAGCCTTTTCACCAATGCGGATGCCTTCCGCAAGTACAGCCAAGTTCGTCATTCCTACCATATTGCTAATTAATTTAAATGCATATGCTTGCTCTACATCACCCAAATAATATACCGGGCTACCTACAATCTTTAAGGTTTCTAGCATTTTTTCATAGACTTCTTTTTTCCCACCGGCAAAAATGGGTTGTTCGGCTTTTTCTGCTTGGGCAGGTCCTTTACCTAGGGGACAAGCCAAACATCCAATGCCTCTTTCAGCAGCAAAGTCAGCTAGCTTTCTGGCAGTCTTGGGATCGATGGTACTAACATCGATATAAACGGAACCCTCTTTCATTTTATTCAAAAGGCCGTTTTCACCCAACATCGTTCCTTCCAGATGCTTAGGAAGCGGCAAACTGGTAAAAACAACGTCACATCCCGCAAGCTCATCAACGCTTTTAACAGCCTTCCCAGTGGTACCTGCGGCAAGGGTTCGATCAATGGCTTCTTGGCTTAAATCAAATACACTAACATCTTTGCCCGCGCGGATTAAATTTCTGGCTAGGGGTCCTCCCATAAGTCCTAAACCAATATAACCGTATTTCATAACATCCACCTTCCCTGTCATTAATTTTGATATGTTTAACTATATAGCAAATGGCATACCAGCATAAAAACGCACTAGTTGCAAGGTTTTTTAACGAATCCAATCGATCCCCTGTGCACATTTGCAATGTTTGCTTAATGGGGCCTCCTGTTTTAAGAGGAAATGGGTTGATTGTGCAATAAAAGAGCATTGCGTCTTTGCAATGTCATTGCTAAGTCGCAATGCTCTTTGTCCTATTGCTAATCTTTATCGTATTGCTAAACGGATAACTTACTTTTGTATTAAACTTTGGTTTAACCCACTGGGTTATATCATTACTTTATGCCCAGCATCTGTGGTAACCATAAAACGATTTGCGGGAATCTGATTACCAGCAGCACGCAAAGCACCAATGCCCCCACATAGGGAAGTGCCGCCTTGGCTACTTTTTCTAACGAAAGCTTGGTTATTCCCATGGCTACGAATAAGTTAACCCCCAAGGGAGGAGTCAGCATAGCAATTTCATTAGTCATAATCATAAAGATACCAAAGTGAATGGGGTGAATACCCAATTGACCCAGTAAGGGCAAAACAATGGGGGTAATAATTGCGATGGTGGCCAGCGTCTCCATGAACATTCCTAAGAAAAATAGGAAGACAAAAATCAGTAACATTACTATCGTTGGTTCTGTACTAATTGAAAGCATCATCTCTGTCAACCGCTGGGGTACCTGATACATGGTGATAAATCGACCAAATAACATCGATACACTAACAACGACTAATACGACCCCTGTGGTCATACTGGTTAATGTTAATGAGTTCCATATCTCTACGAGATTTAATTTTTTAGTAATCACAGTTCCTACAAAAAAAGAATATAGGATGGCAATCATGGAAGCTTCTATTGGGGTGAAAATGCCTGTATAAATACCACCCAAAATAATAATCGGTGCCATTAGGGCCCAAATACTTTTGCGAATTACCTGCATTGCTTCGCTAAGGGTATATTTTTTGCTGTCACCCTTATAGCCGCGTTTGCGAGCCAAAAGATACGCTGTAACCATTAGAACGGTACCAACCATAGCCCCGGGGACAAACCCCGCCATAAACATCCCAGAGATAGAAACGTTCGCGATAACACCGTAAACAATCATGGGGTTACTGGGAGGAATCAAAATGCCCAGTGTACCTCCGGTGGCGGTTACGGCCGCTGCATAATCTTTGTCATAGCCCCGCCTCATCATTGAGGGGATCATTAAAGCTCCCATGGCGGCAACCGTACTGGGACCTGAACCAATCATAGCCGCAAAGAACATACAGCCAAGAATCGTAACTAAACCCAGACCACCGCGTATACGTCCCACAAAGAGAGAACATACATCCACAATTTGTTGGGCAATACCCCCCCGCTCCATCAAAGCCCCTGCTAGAATAAAGGCAGGCACAGCGATAAGGGGAAACATTTCAGAGACCTTAAAGAGGTCCAGAGGAATAATGGACAAAGGAATATTTGTTGCTGTTAAGGCGATGAAAGTGGCCATGCCCAAGGAGACAAAAATAGGAACTCCCAGGAATAAGGATAGAAAGAGCAATAACCAAATACCTATATCTAATGACATTAGAATTCCTCCCCATCCGTAGCTAATTGTTCCAATCGACCGGCACGGTACAATTTATAATAACGTTCCAGAATACGGATAGATTGCAGTAAAAAAGCTATGGGGATTACCGCAAAGGCATACTTTAAGTTCAAGTCTAGCACTGCTGATTTAAGTGGAAATTGGTTCATAGACTGGTACAACAGAAAGCCCTGCCAAATAACCACTCCATTAAAGAATAACCAAATTATATCAGCAAACATGATAAAGTACTTTCTCCAGGCAACCGGAAACAGCCTAAACTGAGCAGTTACCCGTACATGGCGTCCATGCTTTGCAGCATGGGCGGTGGCTAAGTAAACCATAACTAAAAATGCAATGCGTGCCAGCTCCTCAGCGGAAGCAATAGACTTACCAAAAAAGTATCGATAGAAAACCTGAGATGACATTAAAATTACGGTGGCAACAAGAAAGAAAGCGCATAAAATTTCTTCCAAATTGTCTATGACCCATTTTAAACGTTCTTTCATTTACTTCCCCCCTAGAAAACTCGGCTTAACCAAGCCTCGGTAAAGTTTAAGAACTTGGTGAATTACACTAGCTAGATTGAAATGGGTACCTGCATACATCAGGCACCCATTTTGTTATGCGGCGAAAATTATGCTTTAAAATTTATTTCGGCATCTCTTTGCCAAGGATGCTCATTGCTTTTTCCACAAGCTCTGTGCCGCCAACTTTGTCGTAGAATTGCGGCCAGGTAGCCATGGCACGTTTCTGCCACTCTGCTTCATCCTTAGGAGTTCCCAATTGCTCCATGCCGTTATTGGTTAGGTTTTCCAAAGCTTTCGTTTCTAACTCGACAATGAAATCACGTTCAGCAATAGCGGTATCTCTACCAGCTTTGATCAGAGCATCACGGATGTCAGCGGGCAAGCTCTGCAGCCATTTTTCTTGAACCACCACAGGTCCAATCCACATTTTGTAGTGAATATCCGTGATATATTTCTGTTTCGCTTCGTAAAACTTCATGGAATTGTTTACAGTATGGGGGTTTTCTTGGCCATCTACCAGGCCCTGCTGCAACGCACTGAAGGTTTCATCCCAGGCAATCGGAGTTGGCTCACAGCCCCAGGATGAGAATGCACCGATCATCATTGGATTCTGAGGCACACGAATCTTTAGACCCTGTAGGTCGGCTAAACTAGTTACCGGTTTTTTGGAGTTGGTCAAAACACGAAAACCTTGTTCAAACCAAATCAGAGCACGGGTACCAGACTGCTCAATCATCTTCTGGTCTAAATCATCCCAGATACCATCCATCACTTTATAAGCCTCTTCACGGTTCATAAACATATAGGGTAGGTCATAAATACCAACGGAGGGGGTGAAAACGGCAGCATTATTGCCGGCCAATGAGGTAGCTTGTACAACACCGTTTTGTACGTCCTGGAAGCCCCGTTGTTCACTGCCTAACTGGCCGCCAGGAAAGATTTGAACTTCAACCCGATTGTCCGTATACTGCTCGGCTAATTCCTTAAACTTCAGGGCAACCCACTGGTGCGGGTCAGAAGGATCGGTACCCACGCCATGGGTATACTTAATAATAATCTTTTCTTCTTTGGGTGCGCCGGCTTGATCCTTGCCAGAATTGCCACAGCCGCTTAGAAGAAACATTAGTGGAACCAATACGACCAAAAATAATGACGTAATCTTTTTCATACCCATACCTCCCATAATAATTTTATTTTTCTTTATTTGATTTTGCTTACAACTCCATGAATACCTAGATACTTTCCCTATACAACATCATTACATCTTGAAAATTTGTTTCCCTTGGGTTTGTGGCCTGGATTTCACTCTTAGTAACCTGAAGTGCCATTTGCTCTATCTGGTCAGTTGTTATACCCACATCCCGTAGCCGTTCTGGTATCCCAATACTCTGAGCTAAACTTTTTACAGCGTGGACAGCCCTAAGGGATGCTTCATGCATGGGCAGCTTGTCCACTGGTTCACCAAAACTCTTAGCAATCTCAATAAATTTTTCCGGAGATGCCATGCTGTTAAATTTCATAACTGCCGGCAGCATCACAGCACAGGCAACACCATGATGAATGTTGTAGTGACCCAATAAGGAATTAGCCATGGCATAGACGTTGCCTAACCCAGAATTATATGAACCCATGGCGGAAAACAAACAAGCATTCTGCATACCCACTCCCGCCTCCAGGTCCTTACGGTTAGCAATAAACCGTCTCAAATATTTGGCCACTAATTGAATTGCCCTAAGGTTTAATAAATCCGTCAGCATGGATGCCCCTAAGGAAACATAGCCCTCTATTGCATGGGTTAGGGTTACCATGCCTGTGGCAGCAGCGATGTTCGCAGGCAATGTTTGCAGCATAATGGGGTCAAGAATCGCCACACTGGGAGCTTGCCATGGGGAAATCATGCAAATTTTACAGTTTTTCTGCTTATCTGCAATAATCGCCCCACCCAAAACCTCCGAACCAGTACCCGCTGCCGTGGGCACTGCAATAACAGACGAACAGCTACCCACCCTGTGCCTTTCTTCAATACCTTGACAAAAGTCACTTAGGGCTGGCTTATTAACCAATCCACAAATGGCCTTGGCAGTGTCAATGACACTCCCACCACCCACCGCCACCAATACATCACACTGTTCATTGCGATAAATATTCAAACCACTTTCTACCGTTTCAATGGATGGGTTGCTTTCCACTTCTTCGTAAATTACATAGGCGAGATTTTCCTTACTCAGTGAATCAAGGATATCAACCAGCAATCCAGTATTAATAATTCCTCTGTCTGTGCAAACAAATACTACATTACCGCCCAACTTCCTTACTTCTTTGCCAAGTGTTTTTCTAGAATCTACACCACTTATAATCTTTGTGGGAGTAGTAAAAGAACTGACCATCATTGTTAATTATGTCACCCCCTTTATGTCAAGATAGTGAAGTTCTTTATTCACACTATATAAGCAAGGACCATGCCAAAGGGCAAAAGTCTGTAAATTCCGAGATTTTTGACTACGCAACCTGCGACTGTATTGTATTATTGCAATGTCATAAATCTGACCAATTTAATTAGTCAGACTTGTTAAAATATGAAAGGCCTCCGTATTAAAGAAAATTCAAACTATACCGGCCTTTTTTGAAATGTCTCCCCCAAGACATTTATCTAGAAGTTCCTACAATTAAACACAAAAAACTGTGCACCCTTGCACAGTATCCTTGCAAAAATGCACAGTTCTTATATCAATGCGTGTTTTTTTAGCTTCCTAAATATCGTTGACCGATCCATGCCAAGGACCTGTGCAACATTTGAAATCGTACCATGAAGCTCCAGTGCCCTTTTTAACAATTCCCTTTCAAAACTATCCATCATTTCGCTTAGGGTTCGGTCCCCCATATTAAATGATTCTGGCTGAAATAACTGATCCTTATGATTATCATCGGCAATAAAGTAGCTGGGTAAATCAGTTACATCCAAAATATCCTTTTCTTGAGTAACCACCAAACCTTGAATTAAATTTTCCACCTCTCGGACATTACCAGTCCATTTGTAGTGTAAAAGGTAGTTTTTCACACTGGGGGAAAAATGTATATGTTTTTTGTATTTTATATTAAACTTATCTAAAAAGTAATTGATTAATGGGATAATCTCTTCCTTGCGTTCTCTGAGCGGCGGGATATCTAAAACTGCAACCCGCAAACGATAATACAAATCACTTCTAAAGCTGCCATCCTTAATCGCTGCCTCTAAATTTCGGTTGGTGGCTGCAATAAATCGAACATCCACTCTTTTTATCCTTGTGGATCCTACACGCATTACTTCTTGATCCTGTAACACCCTCAGCAGTTTGGCCTGCATGGGTAATGGCAGCTCACCCATCTCATCCAAAAAGAGTGTTCCTTTATCCGCCAATTCAAAGTAACCGGGTTTCCCTTTGGCACTGGCCCCAGAAAAGGCTCCCGGGTCATAGCCAAACAACTCCGATTCAATCAAATTTTCAGGGATTGTAGCACAATTAATTTTAAAAAAGGGCTGATCCTTGCGACTACTATATTCATGAATTTTCCTAGCAAAAACATCTTTACCGACACCTGTTTCACCCAATAAAAGAACCGTTGTATCGGTTGCGGCAATACGTTTAAGAAGTTGCATCAAATTCTTCATTTTGGGACTTTCGACAATTGTCTGGCTATCCTGAAAATTACTTTTTCGTAAGTATCGGGCTTCTTGATGATACTTCTCGATAAGATCAGCTTGGCTAGCGATTTGTTCTTTTAATTGAGAAAGTACGGTTACATCCCGAACATAGGTAACGACATAAACAACCTTCCCCTCTTTATCAAAAACCGGATAACCATTTACTACAACCCGTCGCCCCTCCTTATTTACCTGCACAGAGGTTTGGGGTTTACCAGTTTTAACAATAGTAGGGTTCAGCGGGGATGTATAAACCCCTTCATTCTCTAGGTCCGTAACAAGCCGGCCAAGCAAATCTTCCTTTTTTAAACCCGTTAATTTCTCATACATACTATTAACCTTTATCGTTTGACCATTGGCATCTGTGATGTATATTCCGTCATAGAAGATATCTAGTACACTGTCAAAGAAATCCTCAATTTTGTGCGCCTTATCAGGTTGCTTAGACATTATGTTAGACTCCTTTATGAATATTCGTGCCCTTTGACCACCTCTAACTAGCTGATAGTAGATTGCCTTAATTTTCGCATAAAATCATTACCACAAAAAATTATCACTAAAACATATTTATAGTAAAACCCAGAAAGTCATACCTCATACCCTTATCATACCTTTTTAACTCATTAAAAACAACTTTCTTGTGCATTCTGCTATGTGAAAAACAAAAACCCCCCTGCGGTCAAGCCTAACAGGGGAGTTTTATTATCTAGAATAACCCGATTGTTCTTCCGTATTCATCAATATCCACCTTATGGGCTGCTGGATTGGAGCCAAGCCCAGGCATTGTCCGCATGGAACCAGCCAGCGGGTAGAGGAAGCCCGCACCAACCGAAGCTCGAATATCCCGGATGGGGAAGATATAATTGCCGGGGGCTCCTTTTCTGGCAGGGTCGTGACTGATGGATAGGTGTGTCTTAGCCATACAAATGGGTAAATGGCCCAGGCCTAGTTCTTCAAATTGTTTTATCTTTCTTTCGGCTAAGGGCTCATATAACACGCCATCCGCATTGTAAACTTTTGTGGCCAGTATTTCTATTTTTTCCTTAATACTTAGGTTATCCGGATAGAGCAATTGAAAATCACCGGGTTTTTCACAGGCAGCCACCACAGCTTCCGCTAATGCAATGGCTCCTTCGCCGCCATCGGCCCACACGGTGATGGGATAAGCACCCAGGGCCCCTGCCTCCAGGGCCTTTTTACGAACCAACTCCACCTCTGCATCTGTATCGGTGGTAAATCGATTAACCGATACAACCACCGGAACGCCAAAATAACTTGCTACTTTAATATGGTGTGCTAGGTTCGCGCAGCCCTTAGCCAGTGCATCAAGGTTTTCCCGGGTCATTTCTGCAGGGAGTGGTTTACCTGCCACCACATTACCTAACCCCCCATGCATCTTCAAAGCACGGATGGTGCAGGTAATCACCACACAACTGGGGCGTAACCCGGATTGCCTGCACTTGATATCCATAAACTTTTCCATACCCAAATCAGAACCAAAACCACTCTCGGTAACAACATAGTCAGCCAATTTTAAGGCAATTTTGTCTGCTAGAACAGAGTTATTGCCATGGGCAATATTAGCAAAGGGCCCCGCATGCATAATACAAGCTTGTCCTTCCAGCGTTTGCACTAGATTTGGCTGCAGAGCTTCCTTCATCACGACCGTCATGGCGCCTGCTGCTTTAAGGTCCTCAGCGGTGACAGGCTTCCCTTCGTAGGTATAAGCAACAACAATACGACCCAAACGCCTTCTTAGGTCATGCAGGTTATCAGCCAGGGCTAAAATGGCCATTACCTCGGAGGCTACCGCCATATCAAAGCTGGTTTGCCTGGGGTAGCCGTTCTCTTTGCCCCCCAGTCCCACTACAATATCCCTTAGGGCACGATCGTTGGTATCCAACACCCTATTCCACATCACTGTCATCGGATCAATATTTAAGGGATTGCCTAACAAAATGGAGGTGTCAATCATCGCAGCCAGTAAGTTGTTGGCCGCTTCCACGGCATGAATATCCCCGGTGAAGTGAATGTTAATATCTTCCATGGGTACCACTTGGGAATAGCCGCCGCCAGCAGCCCCTCCCTTGATGCCAAACACCGGGCCCATGGATGGTTGCCTAAGGGTTGTGATCACCTTTTTGCCAATCTTACCCAAACCCTGTGATAAACCAATGGTGGTAACGGTCTTTCCTTCTCCCAGGGGGGTTGGCGTAATGGCTGTGATATCGATTAGCTTACCTTGCGGGCGATCACTTAGCTTTCTTAAAACATCCAGGTTGATTTTTGCCTTATACTTGCCATAAAGGTTGATATCCTCTTCATCTAAACCAATGTTTTTGGCTATTTCGTTGATGGGTGTCATTTTATGATTTTGGGCAATCTCCAGATCACTGGGAACAACTTTCATTTAGCGAACCTCCTACCCTAGCTTATTTTCCGCTCTCTTAATAAATTTGTCCAGATTAATAATAAATCTTTCATGGGTGCCTGTGCCAATGGGTCCGGTTTCATCCTTGGCCTCAACAATAAAGGCAAGCCTTTTGCCGTCTACTTCAATTAATTCAGCCCTGGCAACCACCTTCATACCAACGGGGGTGGCCGCTGTGTGCTTCACATTTACCTGCGTACCCACTGTGCTTTCGCCAGCGGGCAAATGTTGATCGGCCAATTCTAAAGCTGCTTTTTCCATCAAACCAATCATGGCCGGAGTAGCAAATACCCTAACCCCGCCACTGCCGTAAGCAATGGCTGTATTATTCTCATCAACCATCGTACTTACTTCATGGAATAAACCTGTTTTCAACTCCATAACAACTCTCTCCATTCTATTACTAATTTGGCCAACCCTTTAAATTAAATAAAATTCTCCAGTTTTATAACTGGAGAATCATTTACTCATAGATCCAGGTGTCAATGGCGCGTCCGTAATCCACCAGTTCCTCGGGCTTAAAGAAAATTGCAATTTCCCTAGCAGCACTCTCTAAAGAATCAGAGCCATGAATAATATTACGGCCTACATCCACGCCGTAGGTGCCGCGAATGCTCCCATCGGCTGCCTTAAGTGGATTTGTGGCCCCCATCATTTCCCTAGCCGTAGCAATCACTTCTTTTCCCTCTACCACCATGGCCACCACTGGACCGGATGTAATAAAATCCACTAATCCCGCAAAAAAGGGTTTCCCTTGATGCTCCCCATAATGCTTTTCCGCAACTGCACGGGATATTTTCATCATTTTAAGACCAACAATTTTGTAACCCTTTTGTTCGAATTTACTAATGATTTTTCCTACCAAACCTCTTTGAACGCCATCGGGCTTAACCATTAAATAAGTCCGTTCCATGCTGTCTCCTCCTCAAATAATGGGACAGGGTGCCAGAAAGGCACCCTGCATACTTACAGTACTTTACTTTTCTGCCTTTAAAGTACTTTACTTGCAGCACTTTCTCTGTCCCAGTGTCAATTTTATGTGCAAATCTTATAATACAATCGGCTTCTTAAGACCTGCTTCCTGCATTAGTTCAGCAAATTCTTCCGCCCCGATCGTTTCTTTCTCCATCAAAACCATAGCGATTTTGTCCAGAGTAGCTTGATGTTCTGTCAGCAGTGCCTTGGCTTTACCATAGGACCGATCGATCATTTTGCGAACTTCACGGTCAATGGCAAAGGCCACTTCTTCGGAATAGTTCCGATCGCGATTAATATCTCTGCCTAAGAAGGGAGAATCTTGTTTGTGTCCCAAGGTAAGCGGGCCCAATTCATCACTCATACCATATTCCATAATCATGCGGCGAATAATGCTGGTGGCCCGTTCTAAATCGTTTTGGGCACCGGTGCTAATTTCCCTAAGAACTACATCTTCGGCAACCCGGCCCCCCAGCAACATGACTACTTGATCCAGCAACATTGACCGGGTCATATAGTAGCGATCCTCTTTCGGTAATAACAGCGTATATCCACCGGCTCGGCCACGGGGTATGATCGATACTTTATGCACCGGGTCCGTGTTAGGCAGCAGATACCCTACTAAGGCGTGTCCGGCTTCGTGGTAAGAAACCAACCGTTTTTCCTTCTCGGAGATAACCTTTGATTTCTTTTCCGGCCCCGCAATGACTCTTTCAATGGAGTCTTCTAATTCATGCATACCAATGCTCTTTTTACCTGAACGAGCCGCTAAAAGCGCTGCTTCATTCATTAAGTTTGCCAAATCTGCTCCGGTAAAACCAGGGGTTCGACGGGCTAATACTTCTAAATCAACGGCATCCTCAAGGGGCTTTCCTCTCGAGTGAACCTTTAATATTTCTTCCCGCCCTTTAACATCCGGTGAATCAACCACAACCTGACGGTCAAAGCGACCGGGACGTAATAGTGCCGGGTCAAGAATATCCGGGCGGTTGGTAGCCGCTACAATGATAATGCCTTCATTGGGATTAAAGCCGTCCATCTCTACTAGCAATTGGTTTAATGTCTGTTCGCGCTCATCATGGCCGCCGCCTAGACCTGCACCACGCTGGCGACCCACAGCATCTATTTCGTCAATAAACACAATACAAGGGGCATTTTTCTTGGCCTGCTCAAACAAATCCCGCACACGGGAAGCACCGACACCCACAAACATTTCAACAAAATCGGAGCCGGATATGGAGAAGAAGGGGACTCCCGCCTCTCCGGCCACAGCCCGGGCAAGTAATGTTTTTCCTGTACCGGGAGGGCCAAACAAAAGAACGCCCTTGGGTATTTTAGCTCCAATTTCATTAAACTTCTTGGGGCTTTTTAGGAAGTCCACAATCTCGGACAATTCCTCTTTAACCTCATCGGCCCCTGCAACATCCTTAAAGGTTACTTTTTGTTTTTCGTCTGTATGTAATTTTGCCTTACTCTTACCAAAGGACATCACCCGGTTGCCGCCACCCTGGCTTTGCTGCATCATAAAGAAGAATAACAGGACAAATATAAGAATCGGCAACATGGTAGTTAACAGCCCTGCCCACCAGGAAGGTTCCGGGGGTAAAGCTTGCTCATATTGAATCTTTTTGTCCTTAAACATCGGAACGATGGTTTGATCCAGTATCGGGCCGTTGGTTTCAAAATCTCTCCCATCTTTCAATTTACCAACAATAATGTTCGTGGACTTATCCGTTGTCATTTGTACCTTTTGAATCCTATTTTGTTCCAAATGTGTAATAAACTCGTCATATCGCAAGGAAACAACGGTAGTTTTCTTTTCTCCAGTAAACTGAATTAAAAATATGATTACCAGTACAATCAGTAGGTAAATGCTAAGGTTTTTAAGAACCTTATTCAAAAATGTCACTCCTCCCTGCAAGGCCCTAGAATCCGCAGATAATGAATATTTTACCACACCAGTTATTTGTTATCAATTTTATCCGTTACTATTATTGCCACTTTCTAAGCTAAGTAGAATCACCTTTTGCGTTAAACTTGTTAAACCAATGTGATCCGCCAATCGAATACCAGCCACCCAAATTATCCGCTGCGAATCTTTCTCTACTATTAGAGGTATTTTGTCACGTAAATGTTTTGGTATCTTGCGGTCGATCATAAATTTTTTTAACTTGACTTTCCTACCCAAACCAAAGGGAATAAACACATCTCCCGCTTGCCTAAACCTTACCTCCAATGGCTGTGCAACACGATGGTAGTCGATAGCCGCCATATTTAGCGGAAGTTCCTGAGGTGTCAGGGGCATTTCGTCTTTGTTCATAATCCGGGTGCTGACTTTCATGTTCTCTATCGTAACGCTGCCCGGCAGTTCCAATCGATAAGATGCCTTTGATGGCTGTGATCCGATAAGGTTTTTACTGAAATCCACTCTGTCGAGAGCCAGCCTAACTTTTATTCCCGCCGGCATTTCGATCATTCTTTCAGCACCGCCTCTTTTCAAATGGTTTATTAGATTATCCACATGCTCAAAGGCTATCCCCTGTTTCGTTCCGTGCAATTGCTGGTAAGCAATTCGAATGATCCTTCTTAATAGAACCGTGGACTGGTTCATTAATTCTTTTCGATTCAAAACCAGTGCGGAATCATTCATGTCGAGCAATACCTTTTGGTACATTTCATAAGCAAGGCCTTCCAGAAATTGGTCCTCTTCACGAATCTGGTCAGCCATACGTGATAATATTGCCACTATACCGGGTGCATAATCTTTTTCCAATAAAGGGATAAGGTGATGTCTTAGCTTATTTCTACGGTACTTTGTTTTTAGATTCGAGCTGTCTATCCTGTAAGATAACCCATGCTGTTGGCAATATTGTTCAATTTCATCCCGACGTATTTTTAAAAGGGGTCTAATATAAAGATTGTCTCTCATCGGAGCAATGCCACCTAAACCCTTGAGGCCAGATCCACGAAATATATTCATCAATACCGACTCAGCCTGGTCGTTGGCATGGTGTGCCAGTGCTATTTTATGCCCTTGGGCTTTATGTAATACATCGCAAAAAAATTGATACCTCAGTTCCCTTGCTGCAACCTGAGATGAAAGTCCGTTGCACCTGGCATAGGCAGGTACATCTCTCTCTTCCAAAATACAAGGTATACCCCATTGGCTGCATATTGCCTGAACAAATAAAGCATCTCCTTTGGCTTCCTCCCCACGAAACATATGGTTTAGATGCGCTGCATAAAGGGATATGCCAAGTCTTTTTTCTAAACAATACAAAATATGTAAAAGTACTACCGAATCCGGGCCACCCGAAACCCCCACAATAACCCTTTGCCCTTCTGTTACCATCTTATGCCGGGCAATTTCAGTGTATACTCTTTCTAACACCTCCATACTGCCTGTCTCCTTAGTTTTCTATGCTATATAGTATAGGTTCAACATTTACCAATAATCTCCTCCCTTTTGATTGTTAGCTTTTCGCTTTTAGCCTTTAGTTTTTATTAGCCGTTCGCCCTTGTCGTCGGCTAACAGCGAATAATGAATGGCTAACGATTAAAAAGGCTGACCCCTATCCGATTGGGTCAGCCTTCACCTAATCCCCCCATTATTCACCCGGAGCCAATACCCTGGCCACAATGACAGTCATATCATCGGCTATTCGTCCGCCGGCGGCATTTTGAGCCACTTCCAGAATAACGTCTGCTGCTTCTTGTGCCCCTATTTTGCCTAGCTTCTTAAGAATGCCCGCAATCCATTGATCTTGGTCTTCGTCCGTCCCCCGATAAGAGTCGAGCACACCATCGCTAAGCATGACTAGCCGATCGCCCTCTTCCATCACCCTACTGACAGATACAAATTGTAAGTTCTCCACAACTCCAACCGGCAGGGCACTGGTTTTAATCACCGCCACCCGCTGCCCTCTGACAAGGTAACTGGGGACTGCACCAATTTTCAAAAAGGTTCCGTTACCACTATATAAATCCACGATAGCCAAATCCACCGTTGAAAAGGTTTCTTCTGTTGATCGCAGCATCATAATTGAATTTACGGTTTTCACTGCTAAGTCTTGTCCAAAACCAGATTCTAATAAATGTTCAAGCAAAGAAACAATGGTGCCGCTTTCTTTGGCTGCTTTTAACCCAGTCCCCATGCCATCGGATAGAACAAGTGCCATTCGACCTTCCTTGAGCTGAAGAATGGAATGCGTATCACCGCACACAGAATTACCATCTTTGCCTGTTTTGGCAACGCCTACATCCAAGCTATACCTCAGGGCCGGGTAAAGTTTAAAAGCACAGCAGTCTTCACCAGACCTCAATTGGCAGGTTGTACTGGCAACATTAAAACCCCTGCCCACAACTTTGGAAACAACCGGCGCGATGGTAAAGCGGCACTCCATGCCCCCTTGGCAGGCCTGTTTTACGATACCAACCTCCATCAAACCATCTTCCTTGTGGAGTGTATAAACCTCCTGTACGGGTATCCCCATTTTTGCAAATTGATTCTTCAATGCCTCATCGATTTCCCCATCCAATTCAACGTCAAACTCCAACTCACTGGACATGCTCTCCATAATATGGGAAATCCCCTTTAGCTGCTCTGACACCAGTTCTCTGCTCTCCAGTAGACGTTGATGCCAATAGTTGTTTACCTTGTAAGTTTCATAGAGACAGGTAATTGTTATGGACATCTCCTTCAACCTGGCACAGCGCTTTTTTAGTTCATCCGAAAGGTCCTCAATGGCGATCTTACCTTGTAACTCAACGGTAGACAGCATATCCAACATATTTTGATAGGTCCGATAAAAGTCCCTTTCCCAGCAGGTTCGATAAAGGGCACATCCCTCACACACCTTTTTGCTTACCTCTGTAAATAACTGTTGTAGGCCGTGCTCCTCTTGGCTTTGCTGAACGGTACTGGATACCTGTTCAAAGCTCCTTGAAAGCTCTGTAAATATGGATGCCCAATTTCGGATACGATCCACCGTAAGTTCCCTTAATCGAATATCTTGTGACGGTGTCACCGTGATCGTTTCCCTCTTGCTCTGGGGCAGGTACTGCATAATTTTTTCTTGCCACCGTGCAGGAAATAATAAGAAAAGCATGCTGGCAATTGCGGTTTCAGTTAAGACCCCTCTGAGATCACCATAATTAGCTACATAAACAGCCAACAAAATATTGCCTAGCAAAAAACCGATTGCCACTGCAAACTTACCAAAACCCCTGACCGCTCCTGCCAATACCCCGGCGAAGGAATAGGCACCGATAATAATGGGGGTTACCATAAAGGCTAAGCCCGGAATAACGCCCATAATCGCCCCTGTGGCCGCCCCAACTCCTAAGCCTCCCAAGTAGGCTCCTAATAGAATAACAACCCGGCTGAGAATGCCCCTGAGGGACACAAAATCATATCCCAGACCACCCGTACCAGCGATTACACCTGTTAACAATAGTAAAAAACAAAAAACGGTTTCCCCCGTCATTATTCGTGGCACATTTCCCCCGGCAAAGGGAGTTAAGGCCTGCAGATAAACAAAGGTCAGAACACCCGCAAAGGCCGCCTCAAAACCAGCGGTAATGTAAGGGTAAAGGGCTGGTGCCTGCACACTGATAAAAATACTTTTTATGGTAACAATTGTTACCACAACAACTCCCGGTATCACCAGCCAGGGACGGTTAACCTGGGGCTTTACAGATAACACCGCTAAAAAGCCCGTGGCAATAATAGCACAGTTATGCCAAAAATCAATACCCTGAGAAGTTGTCATTAAGCCGCCAATAACAGCTAAGGGGAGCAGCGGCAGGGGGCCAAACACCCACACAGCAGCACATACAAAACTAATACCAAAGGGGGAAAGTTCACCCAAAAGAACAGCCCGGCCTAAGAAGAATCCTAGTATATAAAGGATGAACCTTTCCTTGGTTAAGGCTCGTCCAAGAAATGCTAAAGAAAAAGGATTCCTCTTATTCTCTGTTTTTTTAGCCTTGCCCATGCTTTGCTGTACATCGGCTTCTTTCCTTTTATTTGAACCCTGTCCCTTCCTCTGGTAGGTATAAATATCCACTTGTTCAAACAACAGGCCCACCCCTTACTTTGTCACTTTTGCTCCATTATAGTATAGGAGGTGGAAAATATCTGTCATTATTGGTAGGTTATTCCAGTTTTTATTGCGACAATTCCTGATATAATTCTAAAATCAACCCCTGCAAAATATCACTTTCGGAAACGATTAAACCCGCTAAACTCAGGCCTTCCACAACATTTTTAACAATCGTAACTCCCGCCGGAATAATGTCGGCTCTTTGGGGTTGCAGGCCAACAATCTTTTTCCTATCTTCTAAATTGGTTTCTAGCAACAGCTTTAGCAGGCGCTTAATCTCCTCTGTTGTTAGAAAATAACCGTGTACCAATTCCGGTTGGTATGTGACGGAACCTAAAGACATGGCAGCCAGAGTCGTTGCTGTTCCTCCCACAGCCACCAGGGAGACGTTTCCCTTTAGCTGGTCTTTTATCTTGCCGAGGGTCGTTGCCATAATTTCTCTCATGTTTTCTTCTGAGTAGGCTCCTTCTGTCATGCGAACTGCCCCCAGGGGCAAGCTGACATAACGAATCCCTTGCTCATTTTGCCAAATAAATTCCGTACTTCCGCCACCTACGTCCAATACCACTGTATTTTCCCCAACCAGAGGCAACCCGCTCAGGACACCATGATAGCTGGCTGCAGCCTCCTTTTCGCCGGAATAAACCTTAACTTGCAAACCGGTTCTGGCTAAAACCAGTTGCAAAAATTCATCTTTATTACCGGCATCTCTCACCGCACTGGTGGCAGCCAAAATAATAGCCCTCGGGTTATGGGTTGCTATTTCACCCAAGAAAGCCTCAATGGCCTCCACGGTCCTTTCCATGGCCTCAATTAGCAACTTTCCATGATTAATCCCCTGGCCCAGCCGAGTGGTCATGAGACCACTTTTAATCAAGGATAGGCCATCATTTTCTACCTCCGCCACCAAAAATCTGGTGGAATTTGTCCCGATGTCGATACTGGCAAGACGCATAATTTTACCCCCGTCCTTAATAAATAAGCATTCCCTAAAAAAGGGAATGCTTATTAAATACACTATGCATTTAAAATTTTGAGCCTCGTCCGCCTCTTTTAGAATCGGTCTGCCTTTTAAGGTCAGATAACCTTTCGTCACTGTCTTTCATAAATTTGGCCAGCTTATCTTCAAAGGAAGGTTGGAATCTTGGTTTACGGCTGCTGCCTCTGGGTGCAGCCGTAACTTGTTTTATGGATAAACCAATCTTCCCCTTTGGGTCTACAGATATGATCTTTACCTTTACCTTGTCATTAACCTTTAAGAACTCATTAATGTCCTTAACATAGACTTCAGCAACTTCAGAAATGTGCACCAACCCGGTCTGGCCCCCGGGCAATTCAACAAATGCACCAAAATTAGTAATCCCTGTTACGACTCCCTCTACAATACTTCCTTGTTCCAAAGCCATTTACTTGCAAGTGCCCTCCTTAATTGGCAAACCAACTTTTACTTAGTAAAAGTATATTGTAAGAGTGTTATAAGTGTCAATACATGAAAACCTTTAAATCAATCATAGATATTTTTATACTTTACTTCAAAAGCGGCATTATTGTTATTTGCAGCAGCGTTACCCTGCTCAACTGCGGTACTGCCCTGTTCGGATTGAGTCGGGATAACTAAGGTTTCTCCCGGTTTAACAAGCCCCAGCTGTTCCCTGGCAGCCTGTTCGATATAGGAGTCTGACTTAATTTGTTTAATTTCATCCCGCAAGGCCTCATTACGACTCTGTAACTCTGCCACCTGACTTTGTAAGGTTTTCATACTGCTTTGCATATTATCCACACGGGTGAATTGATTAAATAGGGAAAAGGCCATATAACTAACAAAGGCCACCGAAAGAAGCATCATTACCTTACCACTTCTTTTTCCTCGACGCCCCTTTTGCCCCTGTTCGATATTGTTACTGTGAAGTTTAAGTTCTGTCACCTTTCCTTTTCCAGTGGAAATCATTCATTCATGTCCTCCTCTTCCTCCGATCCAAATAAGCCCAAGCTATCCCCAGGAATAACGATAACTACTTGATACCCTTTTGATTTGGCCCGGTTATATAAGGTAGCAACCGTGTTGGGGCTAAGCTTTAGCTTGGCTGCAATTTTATCAGTAGAATGCCCCATTTCTTTTAGAGTTACTACTTGACGTTCCCGGAAACTTAGTTTTTCTGCACCTCGTATTTCCAGTTGCACCCGGCCTGACCCCCGACCATAAATACACAATTTATCCACAGGATATACACATGTTGTGTACAATCTTATTACAGTTTCATTACAATTTTACTACAAACAAAGATTTTTACCAGACCAATTTGGGAAAAAGATAGCAACAAATTAATTAAGAATGCGACAAAGGTGACAGTTCTCTCTTGCCAGAGAGATCCGTCACCCCTATTCTTTCTTCTTGTACTCAAATATGGGGAATATCGAAGTTATTCTATGCCAAATGCCGCCTTTTATTAACCTTAGGGGTTTTCTAAATAATCTTGCCAGGATTTTTTTAATCATTGATAATCCTTTGCCAATGATATTAACAAGAAAAACCAAAGGCACGGTTATAATTAAATAAAGTCCTTTAAAGGGTAAACATATTATTCCCCAAATAAATGAGATCGTTTTTAAAAGACCTCGCCATATTTGATAAATTGCTTTAAATATCCATTGAATCAGCTTGGTCGTGCGACGGCTAAAAATATTTATGTAAAGTATGGCCCCCAGGGCTAACCCCAGTAAAACATAAAGACGAACTTCACCCCAGTTTCCCAGTAAGAGCAATATAAAAACAATACCGGTCAGGATAAGCCAGAATAAAATATCCCCCAGAGCAGTTCCCATCTTGCGCAGCCCTAACGTGCCCCTGATTACCTTGTACAGGTCATAACATAACCCTGCCACCATACCAATGGTTATTGTCAAAACAAAGTAAAAAAACTGATCCTGCAAGGGAACCACTCTTTGCACCACCTGTCTCATTCGTTTACTATTTAAGTATTCGGTTGATTAAACCCTTACCCCTGGACTTATTCCCCCGGGTGGATTTACCCTCGATATATTCTAAACCATTAATATAACCTTCCACCACCAGACTCCCCTCATCTAAATTGAGATGAGTAATATGCATTCCTTCACCCCTAAGTTGCAAAAAGCCCATATTGGTGTCCAGCGTTATCTCTTGTTCATCAAAACTGCCTACATGCTGTACCCCTTCCAGTTGTAATGTCTTACGCCCCTCGATGGTTAAAACATGTTTCTTATATTCCTCCATAGTACCCCCCCGTTCACCTTTTCAGCTATCAGCCTTCAACCTTCAGCTTTTGGTGTTCGATATAACCATGCCTGTGCGTTACCATACGGCCATGGGCCTTGAGCCTTGGGTGTTTGATGGGCTGGTTCATGGGTCACGGAACAACACAGGGGTCGTTCCCCTTGTCAACCTCATAGGGTCTGGCTGAAGGCTAAAGGCTGATGACTAATTAAATATATGCTCAGCCAACGGTCCTTATTACAAATTAAAACAACCCACTGGCATCAGTAGGTTGTTTACAGAGGAATTATTTATATAACTTTTCAATGTTAATATCTTTAAAATAAAACTTTATAATGTCTTGGGGTGAGGTACCTTTTTCTGCCATATTTTTAGCACCCCATTGGGACATGCCCACTCCATGGCCGTAGCCTTTTCCGGTTAGAACTAGATTTCCATTTTGTACTGCAACATTGGTTAGAAACATTGATCGAACCTCCGTACTGCCCATCCCTAACCGCATAGCGGGTCCCCCAACAACTGCCTGGTTAATTTTCAGCTTAACCGTTCTGCCAGAGGGACCCTTCTCTGCAATGCTGGCGGATGTTAGCGTCCCTGGGTCTGAACCAACTGCACTTTTGATAGCTTGCTGTACCTTGTATCCAGGGATGGTGGCAGTCCAGCTTTGAATTTCTGGTAAAGTGTTCTGAATAGACATGGGATCATCTACATTGGCCTTAATGTAGGGAGTGGGTGTTTTAAAGTAAGCCAAACCCTCTGCTGCACTGGCTGTTTTGCCACCATTGCTGGCAGAAAACCAGGCCTTAATGTATTTTCCTTGGTGGGTAATAACTTGTCCCCTGGTTTTAGCCACAGCCTTTTTAACATTCTCATTAATCCTAGAAGGATCATAGGCCTGGGATTCCTCAACACTGGTTGATACATCCGTGCCATGGAGTTTCTTCACTCGGCCGGACTCAATATTCTCCATGGTAAATGTACGGGCTAAGATAGCCTGGGCAGCCAAAGCATCGGTGGGCCAGGCTGGCTCCATTTCTGCTGCCACAACCGCCGTTACATACTCCTCCAGCTTGATTTGTTGCTTTTGCCCGGTCTCGTTATTATAAAGACTAATGGTTGGCTCCTCCTTAAAACGATGCGGTACTGTTTCTTCTTGTGGTTTTTTGGCGGCTTGCTGACAGCCTAAAGTTATACTCACCAGCAGAAGCAAGGTCAGCAATAACAAACTTTTTTTTCGCAAACGAATCCCTCCATTTCTGTTTGCTATATTTTCTGCCGCCAGAAACAAAAATATGCTATGGACACAAGGGGACGGTTCTTCTGTGTTGTTTGTAAACAACACAGAAGAACCGTCCCCTTGTGTCCCTGCAATTCAATATAAAAAGGGAGTGTCGGTTACGACACTCCCTAACATGATCCTTGCTCAATAATCTTATAAAGACTGGCTGCTTCCTTTGCCGGAACAGTTTCTTTAATCTCTAAGATTTCAAAGCATGTTTTTCTTGAACCAAAACTGATCTCTACCTTATCTCCTGGCTTGACCTCAAGGCTTGCCTTGACCACTCGGTTGTTTACTTGTACATGACCACTATCACATACTTCTTTAGCCAGCGTGCGTCGTTTAATAACCCTAGAAACCTTAAGGAACTTGTCTAATCTCAATTTTGAGCCTCCAAAACTATTCTACAGGGAGGTCCGCCACAGCATCCTTTAATGTTTTGCCGGCTTTAAATACTGGCACTCTCGTGGCGGGGATTTGAATGGTTTCACCCGTTTGGGGATTACGACCTTCACGGGCTTTGCGGGGCTTTGACTCAAAGGTACCAAATCCCACCAGCTGAATCTTATCCCCTTTCGCTAAAGACTCTTCAATGCAACCAAGAACAGCGGTAACTGCCTTTTCGGCATCTTTTTTACTTAATTCGGTTTTCTCTGCAACTGCAGTAATTAGTTCGGCCTTGTTCAAATAAGGACCCTCCTTGAACTCAGAATAAACTATCTTTGCTATTTCGCTATTTTATTAGCTTTTCCTCCCTGGAAGCAAATTTTTCCTCTTCTTTTTCTTGTTTTTTATGTATTTTTGCCTCTTCCCACCACAGATCCATTTGCTCTAGGGTTAATTCTGATAATTTTTTCCCTGCTTGCACTGCCTGTTGCTCAATAAACTGGAATCTATCTATAAATTTGTTGGTGGCTAAAGAAAGGGCATTTTCGGAATCAACCTGAAGCAATCTTGCCAGGTTTACTACAGCAAATAGCAGATCCCCTAGTTCCTCAGCCACAGCCTGTGTTTCGCAGTCTTTTTTGGCCTGAAGCACTTCCTGTAATTCTTCCGTTACCTTCGCCACCGCCCCATAATAATCCGGCCAGTCAAAGCCGATGCGGGCAGCCTTTGCTTGCACCTTGCTTGCTCGCAATAATGCTGGTAATGCTCTGGGAATACCAGCTAAATATGGCTGTTCCTTGGCCGTCCCCCCTTGCTCCTGGGACTTAATTTTATCCCAATTGATCAATACTTCTTCGCTGTTTTTCACATGGATTGACCCAAAAACATGGGGATGTCTGCGCACCATTTTTTCGACTATCGATTGAATAACATCATTGATATCAAAATGGTCCTTTTCATTGGCAATTTGTGCATGAAAAACGATTTGTAGTAATAAGTCTCCCAATTCTTCACAAATTTTATACATTTCCCCTTGCTCAAGGGCCTCTAATACCTCATAGGTTTCTTCAATTAGATAAGGTTTCAGACTTTCATGATTTTGCTCCCTATCCCAGGGGCAGCCTTGTTCCCCCCTTAGGTTTTGCATAACTTCAACCAGCGGGTCCAACGGAAATAGGCAAGCAGCAGCAGCAGACGCGGCCACATTCGTTGGTTCAATATATAAACTGGTTAAATGATCAATCCAATCTAAACGATCTAATTCATACAGCGGAATCCGTTGTATTCTTTCCTCCTTGGGTATTCCTGCCGCACGCACAACGGCAATCCTATGTTCATCTGGGTAATATTCCATTAGGCTTAGTTTGGTTTCTCCGGCGATCATTCTGTCGTAAATTTGTGTCACAACGGTACCCACTGTGGGATCCGGTTTTTGTTCTTCCAAACGCAAGGCATCAATAATATGTATTCCCTTCGATGGATCTAGGCCAAGGGCCAACCACATAGCATCTAGAAAACTCATGGCAGGCACGATCTTAATGCCTATTCCCTTGGCTGCTGCCAACTCCGTCACCCTGCGTACGGTATCCTCAGCTACCATGGGATGCCCTGGCACGCCATAAACAATCGATTGCCTGGTTGCTGCCTCCACCAACTCCTGAGCAATATTGGCATACACCTCTTCAAAGGTCTCGCATCTTTCATAATGGTGATCCAAGGCAAAAAACTTTATCCCCTTTTGTTTTAACCAATCAACAGTTGGGTGAATTTCCGTTCGTAAATAAACGGGTGATCCATCATTCAGTAATTCCCACACCTGCAGCGGCAACACACCGGGATCACCTGGTCCCAGGCCAACAATGGTAATAAACTTGTCCATTTTTTAATCCCACCCTTCTTGATATCCGTTTTAAAGAAAAAAAGGGCCTTTTCGGCCCGTTTGCTTCTGTTTTATTGTTCCATTTGTTTGGCAAGAAAACCAGCAGCAGTCTCAGCTAATTTTAGCTCCATTTCTCCCATTTTAATGTCGGGGTCTTTCGATGCTAGAATAACTGCGCCAATTGGGTCTCCCTCGGATATAATGGGTGCAATTACTTCCGAAGAGTATTTACACTCGCCATCCTCAGTGATGCCGCATTCTTTACAATGGGGATCATTGCCTGGTGTGTTAATCACAACAGCCTTGCGATCTTCCATTACTTTTTCTACGTTGGGGCCAATGGGTTTATTGATAAACTCCTTTTTAGGAGCCCCAGCCACGGCAATGATGGTATCCCGGTCTGCGATGCAAGCAATGTGGCCTAAGGCTTCATATAACGAATCAGCGTATTCTTTTGCAAAATCACCTAATTCTCCGATGGGTGAGTATTTTTTAAGAATTACTTCACCTTCACGGTCAACAAAAATTTCGAGGGGATCACCTTCTCGAATCCTCAATGTCCTTCTAATCTCTTTTGGTATAACAACTCGACCTAAATCGTCAATACGACGAACAATACCCGTTGCTTTCATAATAAGATTCCTTCCCTCCTTTTTCTGCATAATCTACGCGGATTAACTTTCATTGATAGTATATAACGGGAGGGAAGGTGTTATTCATAATTTTCCATTGTTAGAAGTTTATTTTCGGGTTTTCGTTTTTTAGCTATTTTTTTGACGAATCCCCTGTTTCTGGGGCTAATTTATTATTTACCTTGGCATTTTTTCTCAAATCACCAATGAATTGGCTAAATTTGGCTTGTTTTGCCTGGGCTTCTAATTGGGCTTCGATGCCTTCTTTTACTTCTGCCAGTGTTTTGGTAGAAGCAGGCGTAACTTGTTCAAGTTTAATAATATGATAGCCATAGGAACTCTTTACCGGCTCCTTGGTAACCTCCCCGGGCTGCAAGGCTACGGCAGCTTTTTCAAAGGCTGGATCCGTGGTGTTGGTACCTTTATCAATGGTATAGCTGCCGCCATTTTCCCTGGTCCCCAAATCATCTGATTTTTCCCTGGCCACAACAGAAAAATCCCGGCCCTTTTGGGTCACTTCTGCTAAAGCCAATTTGGCAGCCTGCAGGGCTTCCTGGTCATTTCGTTGGGGAACCCCAGGCGTGTCACTATCAATGGCAAATAACATATGCTTTACTTCCAGGCGTTCTGGGGTACCAATTGGTTCCCGCTGCTTATTCTCATTATAAAATGCAGAAATTTCCTCTTCGGTCGGTTTTTTTACATCGGCGGTTACCTTCTCATATAGCTTCTGAGAGGATTCCTCCAAAACGATTTGCTCTTTTAGGTCTGCCTCGGTAATTTTATTGTCTTCCAGGGCCTTGTTATATTCCTCTTCATTGCTGAAGCCCTCTTTTATTTCGGCTATTTTCTTATCAACATCTTCTTTGCTTGGCATAAGCTTTTGCTTTTCAGTTTCTTGTAAAACCAATTCTTTGGTAATCAAATCTTCCAAGATATTTTGCTCCAACTGGGCCTTCATCTCTTTATTTTGTTCTGCACCTAAATCAAATCCTTGTTGTTTGTATCTCTCAAATACTAAGTTTGACTGCTTGTCCAATTCCTGGCGGGTAATATCCTTCCCATTAACGGTGGCTACTACGTCAGCCTTATTATTGGCACAGCCTGTGACCAAGAGCAACAGGCTAACAAGTACCGGAATCCAAATCCGCAAATATTTATTTTTCACTAACTCAGTTCCCCCTTTTACATGATATGGCCATTATACAACGATCAAGAAAGGCCGGCAAGTTATTTCAGCCGGCCCATAAAGCTCTCTAATTGCTCTAACTTTCTAAGGGATAGATCACCTTTATCCTTGGTCATAAGCTTTATCTCAAATCCATCCGTGGAGGTATGAAACTTAACATTATTCTTATACTTCTCACTGACCGACACCAGTTTTTCCCCGTCTAAGGGAGCATCCGGCACGAAAAGCAAGCGGAAATTTCCTTGGGAGCGACTAATACTTTTAATCTTAAGCTGTCGTCCCATAATTTTTAACTTGGTGACCTGTACCAGACAACGTACACTGTCAGGCAAGTCCCCATAGCGATCCACCAGTTCCTCTTCCAAATCGGAAACTTCATCGAGTGTACCCATGGCCGCTAAACGGCGATAGAGTTCTACCTTCTGGTTGCCATCCGGCACATAGGTATCCGGAATATAGGCCTCCACCGGGAGTTCCACCGAGGTATCGACATTTTGCTCAACCTTTTGCCCCCTGGCTTCCTGCACGGCTTCCTCCAATAGGCGACAGTACAAATCAAAGCCCACCTCTGCGATATGACCATGCTGTTGTGCTCCTAAAATATTGCCTGCTCCTCGAATCTCCAAATCCCGCATAGCAATCTTGTAGCCGGAGCCAAACTCGGTAAATTCCCGGATGGCAGATAACCTTCTTTCACTAACTTCCGTAAGCACCTTATCCCGTCTAAAAAGAAAATAAGCGTAGGCCAACCGATTTGTCCGCCCAACCCTGCCCCTTAACTGATAAAGCTGGGATAAACCAAAGTGATCCGCATCCTTAACAATGAGCGTGTTAACGTTGGATATATCCAGACCGGTCTCAACGATGGTGGTACATACCAACACGTCATATTCCCCATCCATGAATTCGATCATAATTTGTTCCAGTTCATCTTCTTTCATTTGACCATGGGCTACACCAAGTCTGGCTTCCGGAACTAAATTTTGCAGCCAACCAGCAATGCGGTCTAGGTCAACGACCCTATTATGGACAAAATAAACCTGCCCGCCCCGATTTAATTCACGTCTGATGGACTCTCGAATTAATACCGCATCTTCTTCTAAGACATAGGTTTGGACTGGGAAACGTTCCTCTGGGGGCGTCTCCAAAAGACTAGTGTCCCTTACCCCCACCAGTGACATATGCAGCGTCCGAGGAATGGGAGTAGCTGATAGGGTTAATACATCAACATTTTTACGTATTTGCTTAAGCCTCTCCTTATGACTAACCCCAAACCGTTGTTCTTCGTCCACTACCAACAACCCTAAGTCTTTGAAAACAATATCATCCTGAACTAAGCGATGGGTACCAACCACAATATCTACCTCCCCCAGGGCAAGGCCAGCCAGCACTTGCCGCTGTTCCTTGGGGGTACGGAAGCGAGATAACATTTCGATCCGGATAGGGTAATTGGCAAACCTCTCCCGAAAGGTATTGTAGTGTTGCTGCGCTAAAATGGTCGTTGGAACCAGCACCGCAGCCTGCTTGTTATCCATTACTGCTTTAAAGGCAGCCCTTAGGGCTACTTCTGTTTTGCCATAACCGACATCCCCACAGAGCAGCCGATCCATGGGTCTTACCTTTTCCATATCTACTTTTACCTCTTCAATGGCTCTCAACTGATCCGGGGTTTCTTCGTAAGGGAAGAGGGCTTCAAACTCTGACTGCCAGGGAGTATCCTTGGGGAAAGCATGCCCCTGGACAGTCTGACGGGAGGCATAAAGGTTCAATAATTCCTCAGCCATATCCTTTACTGCCTCACGTACTTTAGCCTTTGCTTTGGACCATTCCGTACCACCCAAACGCGATAACTTCGGATGATCGGATTCTGCCCCCAGGTATTTTTGGAGCATGGCAACTTGATCCGTTGGGACATAAAGTTTATCCTCACCTGCGTATTGCAGCTGTAAATAATCCTTTTGCAAGCCCCCTATATCTAAGGTAATTACTCCTAAATAACGCCCTATGCCATGATTTACATGAACAACATAGTCTCCCGCCTTTAAATCCGCCAATGGTTCCATTTTGCCGTCGGGGCGGGAACGCTGCTTGCGTGCTTTTTTTCGCTGACCAAAGATCTCTGCATCTGTAATAACCACCAGGCGCCCAGATATCAGCTCAAAGCCATTGGCCAAGTGGCTCACCGTAATGACCACATTGCCATCTCTTACTTCATTATCCAGTTGTTTTACCCGAAAGGCATCTATTTTTGTGTCTTTTAATGTTTGCAGCAGACCGGCTGCCCTTTCCTCAGAAGAAACCAGCAAAACAATGGCATAGCTTTTACGGCGCCAGTGTCTAATTTCATCAGCCAAAACCTCCGCATGGCCCAAAAAACTATGCATTGCTTTAGCCGGAAAATTTACCACATTTTGTATTCTAAGATACTGGGGATTCCTTGGTAAAAAGGAGCAGAAGATTGCCTGCCTTCGTTCGATGGCTGCTAACATTTGCCGCCATTCCAAATAACTATTAAAATGCCCCGGCAAAACCTTCCCTTTGCCTAGCAAATCGGTGTAGGTTTCATTTCTTTCTTTGAGAATGGTTTCGGCTACTTCTTTAAAGCGCACAGGGTCATCCACTAATACAAGGGGCTCTTCGATAAAATAATCAAATAAGGTCACTGGTTCTTGATAGAAGTGATAAAGCAATTGTTCCATACCATCAAAGGGTATTCTCCTGCGGATTTGCTCTAAAACCATTGCCCCTTGGGAGGAAAGCTGATGTACCGCATCGACAGAACCGGACCGATGCAGTTTCTTTAGCTGGTTTTTGAGCTCTAGTTCATAACTTGCCTCGCACTTTTGCCAGATCTCGGGATTCACGATCAATTCACGACAGGGAGAAATGCTAATGTCATTTAATTTGTCCAAACTACGCTGATTCGCCACTTCAAAGTGACGAATAGAATCCACTTCATCATCAAAAAACTCGATCCGTACTGGCAGATCCTCGGTCATGGGATAAATATCAACAATCCCACCCCGACTAGAAAACTGTCCTCTGCCCTCCACCAGATCGACTCTCTCATAACCCAATTCCACCAGGTTCAAGAGCAGCTTTGCCAAATCTACCTGTTGGCCCAAGGATAATTTTACCCTGGCCTGGCGGAAAACCTCCAGTGGCGTCAACCGGCGCAACAAAGCCTCCACCGAGGTAACCACCACCATCGGTTCCCCGTCTGATAGTTTTTCCAAAACCCGTAACCGCTGAGCCAATACCTCGTTGCTATGGGCTAGCACCTGATAAGGCAAAAGCTGCCAAACTGGAAAGGGTTGGACAGAAACCCCAGGCAATAAGGAAACTAAATCATCCAGCACAATGCCCGCTTCCGTCTCACCCGGTGTGACCACTAGGGTCGATCTCCTGGTATGGGAAAGCCCGGCAAATAAATAATTGCGCTGGGAACCAGCCAAGCCAAAAACCATTTGCTGATTTAAGCCCTTCGCCAATCCCTGCAGTAAGTTTTGATATTCAATTGTTAACTCCAACGGCCGTAATAATCCGTTCATTTTATCTCCTGAATCATGCCCCTGGGGGACTATTTTATTTCGGTAACTAAATAAAGTACAGAAAATAGCTTCAGCCCGGCTGGACCTAAGGGGCTCCCTTATTCCACCAGGCAAAAAGATAAACTTTTCCTACTTTCCTATGTTGGCCAATTATACTCCGTCATTATTCCCTCGTCAAGCTGGTTTGTTTACTATAGTATAGTATGAACCAATTCCAGGCGGTATGTACCAGATACGTCACAAACAAAGCTGCCAATAAATTACTCACCGCATAAACCCTCGCCGTCAACAAACCAAATAACCCATGGGCCGCCACCGCCATCCCAGCCGCCCCAACTCCCCTTGCACCCCTGCGTTTCATTTCCACCAAAGCCTCCACCACACCAAAACCGATGTGCGTATAAACCAGAGCTGCCCCCAGCATAACTGCCCCCAGAGTCTTAGCCAATTCCTCCACCAACGGTGTCAAAAAAGCAATCCCCCGCCCACCTAAGGAATTGATTACCCACCCGTTGATTACCCACGAAACTCCGGCGGCTAACAAGGATGCAGCTATGTAATTAAGTGGTGCAATATCTGTCATTGTAGAAGACACCTCTGCTTTTTCCTAGACAGCACGACAATAGCAAAATGGCCCTAGGCCTTATAAGTACATAGGGAAGATACCCCTCCATACTAGCAGGTGCTATCGTTATCCCCCCCACACCAACCCCGCAACCAAACTACTCTACCTGGGAACTTCCCTGTGCCTCCGATTGCTCTTCTTCCTTCTTCTTAGTCTTAGCCTTCTTATTATACCTATTCATAACCACCGAAGTCCCTTCCAATACCCAAACCCTCACCGCCTCAACAGCAGTCTCAATCGCCGGCCCAATGGACTTGGCCTCTTCCTCGCTGATTTTACCCAACACATGACCCACAGCCCCATAGGCAGACCGCCCAATGCCAACCCTCATGCGGGCAAAATCCTGGGTGCCCAATAACTCAATAATATTTTGTAAGCCCCTTTGTCCACCGGCACTACCATTTTTGCGAATACGCAAAGTCCCTGGGGGTAAATCCATATCGTCCACAATAACCAGTAAATCCTCTAGGGCTAGTTTATACCAATTCATCAAGGCAACCACAGACTGGCCGCTTAGATTCATAAAGGTTTGAGGCTTCGCCAGGATGACCTTTTCTGGCCCAATATTAACTTGGCCAAGCAAAGCCTTGTGCTGCTTCTTTTCCGCCCTGACACCCAAACTAGCTGCCAATTCATCAACAACCATAAACCCGATATTATGTCTGGTTTGGGCATATTCTCCACCGGGATTTCCCAAGCCCACAATTAATTTCATTCAACACTTACCTCCCTTATCGAAGGTATTTTACCCCAGCTTTTGTATCAAGGCAATAGAAAGAAGGGTTATCCCGTGTCATTCTAGGGATAACCCATTCCTTTAGCAATTCAATCAAATCGTCTCGTTTATTCCTTTTCAATCGTTTTAGCTTTAGCCTCCTGTTCAGGTTCCGGTGGCACCTCTGGCTGGCCGGCTGGCTCCGGTGCCTTCATGGTGGCTAAACCTACCACGGTTGTGTGTTGATGATCTAAAATCCGAACAGCCGCAGGCACGTTTAACTCACTTACCGAGATGACATCACCAATTTCTAAACCGCTAATATCTACCTTAATTGCTTCCGGTATTTCATTGGGCAGGCATTCAATTTCCGCACTACGCAAATCATGCTGAATTACTCCACCCAATGCGACACCCTTGGGAGTACCTACCAACTGAATGGGAACGACCGTCTTAATTTTGGAGTCTATAGAAACTTGCTGAAAATCCACATGCCTTATCGTGCGATCCACCGGATCCATCTGTAAACTCTTTACCATTACAGTCTGTTTGCCACCGTTTACACTCATATTAATAAGCGTGTTTCGTCCGGTTCCAGAACTAAGAATTTTCTTTAAATCTTTGGCGTCAACGGAAATACTCATGGACCCCATTTCTTTGCCATAAACTACACCGGGAACACCACCGCTTTTTCTAATTTGCTTAGCAATCGATTTTGTATCTGTTTCTCTCACAGTTGCATTTAACCTTGAACCTGTCATAAAATTACCCTCCCAACTAAATATGTCCCTATTATTCCCTATTTTTGGTCATATCAAACAATGCCAGGGCATAAAGATCAATATAATGAGTTTGATGTAAAGGGGGGCCTAATAATGCGCAAGAGCAAAAAATTTATTGGTATGCCGATCATCAGTCTTGCCGAGGGCCAGGAAATGGGTGCAGTCAAGGGGTTAGTTGTAGATCCGTTTCAGCAAAGGATAGCCGCCCTAATTATAGAGCAAAAAGGTTGGTTTAAAGATCAAAAATTTGCTCCTTATGGTAAAGTACGCAGCGTAGGTGCCGATGCCATCACCATTGATCAAGGAGCAATCGTTGAAAAGGGTACCAGCCTGCCAGACATTTTAAAGCTTTACAAAGAAAGAATTAACATCATCGGCAGCAAAGTTATCGCAGAAAATGGTTCCGATCTCGGGGAAGTAGATGAGTTTTATGTTGATGAAATAAGTGGTCAAATCGTTGGCCTGGAGATTAGCGGCAACTTTTTAAACAGCCTATTTAAAGGTAAATCCTTTATGGAAATTGCCTTTGTTAAGACCATTGGTAAAGAATTAGTTGTAACGTCCGTGGATGCCTTAGAAAACTTGGTTAAAGTTGATGGCGGTTTACACGAAACCGTTAAACAGCTCAAAGACAGTACAAATCACATCTGGGAAAGCACGGTACAAAAAACCAAGGAAATTAGTACGTTAACGAAAGAAATAAGCAGCAAAAAGGTGGAGGAAATTGAAAGCAAAACGAAAGATCTCGGAGAAACGCTACGTGAACGGGTTAAGAGAAAAAGTAAAGACGACCCCATCGAAGACGATGTTGTCATTCATGATTTGCCGGCAGGCACCCTAAGATCAGAGGAAGAAGCCTTAAACCGCCAAGAGGTTATCCAGGACGAGGTTGTTATTCAAGATTTACCGCCAGGCTCACTACCACGCCAGACCGAGGAATTAACCCGTGTTGAACAGATAGAAGATCTCGTTGAAATCCATGAATTACCCCCCGGTGCTTTACCCCGCGAAGAAAATCCCAGCGAGGATGAAAGCGGGGATGAACAAGAAGCGATCGAGGAGCCCATCGTACCAGAAGAAAATACAGAGATTAAAAAAGAGTAGTCCTCCGCTTTCTTGCTGTATTTGATAGTTGCAAGGCTAATTAGGTCCCTGGGCCATGAGCCTTGGGCCTAAAAGGTTAAGGGCTGACAGCTAACACGAAAAGGTGTCTGATCTTCAGCGCAAAACTGAAGCTCAGACACCTTTCTTTAGCCCAAGGCAGGTGAATTTATTCGAAGGCAGCATACTATCAATGTATAGACAAACATTGTAGGATACTCTATAATTATTAATCAAATTACCGCAAATGGGGAAGTCCGTGAGAATCGGACACAGTCGCGCTACGGTAACGGAAGGCTGTTTTGGCAAATCCGGAGTCCGAGTACCATGGTAATTTGCTAATTTTTTGTCGCGCAAACAAAAAAGGAGGAATTACTTTGTACACAGGAGCAGCCACTTATGTAGTCGGTTTTCCGAGAATCGGCGAACAGAGAGAACTGAAAAAAGCCCTTGAACATTATTGGGATCAAAAAATCCGTTTTGCAGAGCTTGCCGATCGGGCAAGAAAATTACGTCGAAGACACTGGTTACATCAAAAAGAGGCTGGTATCTCTTTTATTAGCAGCAATGATTTTAGTTTGTATGATAACATGCTCGATACAGCAATGATGTTAAATGCAATACCGGAAAGATTTCGTACCATCCACAACGAACAAGAGCTTTATTTTGCTATGGCCCGCGGAACGAGTAACGCTGTGGCGCTGGAAATGATGAAGTGGTTTAATACCAATTATCACTACATTGTCCCGGAACTTTCCGATACCATGGACTTCTCATTAAATGCAGATAAAATAATCAATGAGTATTTAGAAGCAAAAGAATATGGCATCCGCACAAAAATTAATTTGATCGGACCCATAACCTTTTTATCTCTTTCCAAACGTGTTGATCGTAATCCGGATACCTTGGAACTACTCCAAAGAATTTTGCCTTGTTACGTTTCTCTGCTTAAGAAAATGGCTTTTCTTGATGATGAAGTATACATTCAATTTGACGAACCAATCGTCGTAAAGGATCTGGACAAAAGAATCCTTGAACTGTTTTACTTATCCTATAAAGAATTAGCCAACGTGGATAGCAGGCTTAGACTGATCGTCATGACTTATTTTGATCATGCGGTGGAAGCCGTAAAAACACTGTTTGATATTCCGATTTATGGTATCGGACTGGATTTTCTATACGGACCGGAAAATCTAAAAATTCTGAATTGCCTGAACGGTAAAAAACTAATTGCAGGCATTGTCGACGGAAGAAATATTTGGAGAAATGACTATCGAAGTACCTTGACTTTACTTGAAAATATAGAAAAACATGTAAAAAGGGAAGATATCATCCTTTCCACCACCTGTTCTCTATTACATGTTCCTTATTCTTTGGAACATGAGAACCAGCTAGACAAAGAGATTAAGTCATGGCTGAGTTTTGCCCGGGAAAAACTTGAAGAACTATCGGATCTTGCCAAGTTATTTTTTATTGAAAGGGATTCTGAGGACCACCCATCCATTTTAAAAGATAATCAACGTATATTTATAACAAAACAACAATCACCTAAAGCAATAAACCCTCTGGTTCGAGGGAGAGTATGTTGCATTGAAAAAAAGGAACGAGTAGGCTCTTTTAACGACAGGAATGACATTCAGCGGAGAATACTCAATCTTCCTCTGCTTCCGACAACAACCATTGGAAGTTTTCCTCAAACCAATGAGATTAGGAAACTGAGACGGGATTTTAAAAATAACATTATTTCTCAAGCAGAATATGATAAAGGAATTAAAAAACACATTGATACCTGCATACAATTTCAACTGGATATTGGGCTGGATGTTTTGGTACATGGCGAACCAGAAAGAAATGACATGGTGGAGTACTTTGGTGAACAACTCTTAGGTTTTATTCTCACAAAAAATGGCTGGGTGCAAAGCTATGGCAGCCGTTGTGTAAAACCTCCAATTATCTATGGGGATGTCAGCAGACCAAAACCAATGACCATTCATACAATCCGATATGCCCAAAGCAAAACCAATAAAATTGTCAAGGGAATGTTAACCGGACCTATAACCATTCTTAATGGGTCCTTTTGTCGAAATGATATCGAACGATCTGCTGTCTGTGAACAAATTGCCTTGGCCATTCGGGATGAGATTCATGATCTTCAAAATGCTGGCATCAAGATTATTCAGGTTGACGAAGCCGCACTCAAAGAAGGGTATCCCCTACGAAAAGAAAAAGTTGCTTATTATGAAAATTGGGCTGTTAAATCGTTTAAATTGGCTGTTAGTTCGGCTGCCTTAGAAACGCAGATCCATACCCATATGTGCTCTAGCGATTTCAATGATATTATCCATACCATCGAGAAAATGGATGCCGATGTTATTACCATTGAAACCTCAAGAAGCGGTAATAAACTGTTGGCTGTTTTTTCGGCCCAAGGATATGATAAAGAAATTGGACCCGGCATTTATGATATTCACTCTCCCAGGGTTCCCTCCACAGAGGAACTGGAAGAGAAAATCAGACAATTAATGTGGGTTTTGCCTCCGTCCAAACTGTGGATTAACCCTGACTGCGGCCTCAAAACTCGTAAGTGGGATGAGGTAAGAGAAAGTTTAACGAATATGACCATGGCAGCACATCATATTCGGTCAGGATTACAAATGCTGATGCTTGTTTAACGGACCTTACTTAAAATAAAATTTAATTTAGTAATGATTATATTTAAAAAACAGGTTTCCCCGTCGGGGAAACCTGTTTTTGCTTAAAACTCTTCCATTAACTTTGCCACGGCTGCACTGTGGTGTCCTTCTTCTCTGGCCATCCGTTCAAAGATAAACTTCTTATCCTGTTGTGCTTTAAAAATATCTGCCATCTGATTGTACATTTTAGCTGCGGCATCTTCCCGCTGTATGGCAATGGCTAAAACTTCCTTCGGGGTCATTTCCGGGTTTAATTCGCCGGCTTCCTCAAAGCCATCAAAATAGACTTGTTCATTGATCGGTTCACCGGATTTTAACCAGAGCAGGTAATCTAAATGATCCTTTTCATCCTGAGCTAATTTCTTTAATACCTTCTCGGTTTCTGCCAGCTTTGCCTTGGCTGCCATTGCATTGTAAAATTTATAGCTGCTCTCCTCCGATTTAATGGCTACATCTAAAACGTCATTAATTGTTAATTGCAAAACCATAACCCCCTTTAGTTATTATCTTTACCCCATTGTAAACTATATAGGGGAATTTTTCCATGACAAAATTATTGAATTTTTCTTGCAATAGAATAAATATACCCCTAGCCCATCGGCACCAATTTGATCTGCCCCCAGGCCGCCAGCTTTTCTCCTTTGATGGCTACAGCACCGAATATCCCCTTAACCGAGGCAGCAAAATCCACCGCCCTTTGGACATCCTCTTCGCTTTGCACATAATTGCCCGCCGCAGTGGCCACTGCATCGGCCAGGGTTGTTGAGGCAGATAAAATAATCACTGCATCGGATTTGCCAAAGCTTAGGGAATGACCCACCGTGCCAGAGGAGGTGCAAATCCCCAATGGGGTTTGCCCGGGTTGAATTTCCAGGGCAATTTTATTGCTAAAGGGGGAGGTCCCAGCAAAAACCCCTACCCTTCGTGTAAGGGAGGATTTAATAAAGATATCCCCTCCGTTTTCCACCACGACATCCCGGGAGCGACGGGCCAAGGCTTTCCCCACCACCTGGGAAAATGCACCTGCCACAGCAGCCATGGGGCCAACTCCCGCCAATTGGGCCGCTTTCGCCATATCTACGGCAATCTCCGGGGCCCCTGGCAAAAGGGTGTGAGGTTCCAGTGTGGTTCGAAAAACAGGATCTCCTTTAATATATTCCGCCAAAAGTAAGCGTTGCTCTTTTATTAGTTTTTCCACCCAGCCGATCAACTGGGGGGTAAAACGGTCCCGCCGCACACCTATATCCAGATCTGTCTCTTTAACTCCTACCTGGAAATGGATCAGGTCTCCCTGTCGATGCAACTCACGATAGGTGCGCTCGGTATAATCCATGTTATATTCTTACCTCCATCGCCCGAACCGGACATACTTTTAAGCATTGTAAGCACACTACGCATTTGTTCCCATCAAACTGTACTTCCATGGAGGGGCGGTCTATAAAGAGTGCCCCGGCAGGACAGTGACCTGTGCAAGCCCCGCAACTTATGCAACGATCATCATTGCGAACCACTTCCTGATTAAGGGGATGCACCGAAATGCCCTGTTGACGCAGATACTCGATGCCCTCCTCATATCTTTCCCCCCAAAGGTCCAAAACAAGCGTCCCTTCGAGGTGAGGATTAATTTGTGCCTTGAGAATATTTACCACCAGGTCATAATCCTTCACTAGGTGGTAGATGATCGGTTGATCAGAGGTTGCTGCTGTAAAACGCAAAACAATTTTATGAGGCGACATCTTGTTCGACACTCCTTCCATTACTTAATCTCCAAGGGTTTACCGGCTAGCCCTGCAGCAGGACCAGGCAGAAGCTGCACTGGTTCACCCAGCAAAAAGTCCCCTTTGCTAATCCAACTTTTTAATTGACCAGCAATTTCCCGAGCTTTGGGGTAACTTGAAAGGGGTGCCGTAGGTACTTCTTGGCCAGCCACCGTAATTTTCCCTGATTTCAATTGGGCATAGGAGACTAAGCCCAAATTACCTCCCACCCGATTGGGGTAGGCTTCACTATAATCAACCACCGGAGCATGCAGTTCTTCATCGGCTAAAGCAGCATAGCGTAGTATTTCTTCGTTAAGTATGGGGATCGGTATGCCCAGACCTACGGTTAGCGTAGCACCATAGCCCAGGAAGCTTGCTCCCCTTAGCCACTTTGTTTTCATTTGCTTAAGGTCTCCTAAGACCGAAAGGGTTCCGCCGGCTGAGCCCACCACATTTCCTTCCTGATCCTTGAGCCAACCGGGAAAATGCTGGGTACCATTCCAAACCACATAGCCGATCCCTCCGCCCAGGAAGATCCTCGTTCCTACCCCAATGGTGGCAAAATTCGGATCCTTCATCAGGGGACTTAATTGTCCCGAGGTAGAATAGTTGGCATTTCCTAATCGGGGCTTCAGGGTTCCCATGTAGGTATGGATGGTTTTATCACCAATGTTAACAGCACAGTTATAATTTTGGTAACCATTGCGAGGGTTAAATAAAATCGCCTCGTTGATGTCATTTAAGGTAATGGTTGTTTCTATCTCTCTTCTCGGGTAACAATCCGTACCATAGGATAATGCCCTCAATTCGATGGGCTTCCCTGCCACTAAATCCTCTATCACATGCCCGCCACCGTAGCGAAATTCACCCGGGTAATCACTGTTAGCTGGATCCTCTTCAGGAATTTCCGTGGCCCCGATATAGGCATCCACTGCAGCAATACCGGTATAGGCCGGCACATTATTCAGTGAAACCTTTGACATTCTCATCCGCGGAGAAGAATGCCCAAAATTTAAAAATACACCAGAAGAGCACATGGGTCCAAAGGTACCAGTGGTTACCACATCCACCTCTGCAGCGGTTTTAGACAATCCCTGCTCCCTCACCTTGCCAATTACTTCTTCAGCGGTCAATACCACTGCTTTGCCTGCCTTAATGCGAGCATTAATCTCAGCATAGGTTCTTTCAACAGCCATTTCATAATCCCCCTTCTGCGCTCTTCCGTACCACAAAAACAAATAAGCCCCTTCCCAACAGAAGAGGCTTTATCCGCAATCACGGTTATAGCTTACCTCTTATCTGTCAGAAGAATATCTTCTGCAGGAATTAGCACCTGTCCGGATATTACCGGACGGTTGCTGGGTTTCATTGGGCCAGTCCCTCCACCTCTCGGGATAAGAGCGCATATTTAATTAGTTATTAAGTAAGTACTAGTTTAGCAATGCCCGTTTACATTGTCAACAGATTTTTTGCCACCAGCCCCAGCTTTTTGCGTTTTTGGGGCTGACCTTGGGCCGTAAGCCATGAGCCATGGGCCTTTGTGCATGTTTTGCTTA
>NZ_CEVWQM010000034.1:0-29703 GCF_982386235.1 Desulfotomaculum sp.
ACTGCTCAAAGAGTGAAACAAGCTATAGATGCCAATGCAATGCCTAAAGGCCCTTTAACCTGGAACCAACTCAGGGGGGTGTAACGGCATGACATACGGTGAGTTTTTATATGGGACACGGATATTCAGCGATGATGCAGGTAGTGATCAGCCGGAAATCCCTACCCCCGACCTGATGCAGTACCTCCCTCCATACTACAGTCGTGAAAAAGGTGAAATGTTAGCAATCCAACAGGCTAATGCGGAGGAGTTGGGTAAACTCCGTTACGCTGTCGATGATCTTCTTTGGCAGTTTTTTGTTAAAACTGCTACATGGGGGCTGGATTTATGGGAACGGGAACTAGGACTGACAACAGACCGATCTAAATCCTACGAGCGCAGGCGGGAAATCATCCTGGCGAAGTTGCGGGGGGCCGGTACGACAACTAAGGAAATGATCAAAAACGTTGCCACTGCCTTTTCTGGCGGCGAGGTGGCTGTAATTGAATACCCAGAGGAATGTCGGTTTGTGGTACAGTTCATTGGCATCAAGGGAATTCCGCCAAACATGGCTGGGTTTATAGCTATGCTGGAAGATATTAAGCCAGCCCATTTAGTTTGCGAGTTTAAGTACACGTACACGGTATGGAATATGCTGGGGGGATTAACTTGGAATCAGGCTGAACAAAAAACTTGGAACGAACTAAAAACTTACGAAGGGGCGTGATGAGATGAAATATACCGGGAACTTAAATTTAAAGAAGCCTGAAGGCACAGACATTGTAAATATTGACGATCTAAACGAAAATGCAGACATCCTAGATCTAGCGGTGGCGGGAAAAGTTGATAAGGTAACGGGTAAGGGGTTATCCGACGAAAGTTTTACCACTGCGGAAAAAAATAAACTAGCAGGTATCGCAACGGGGGCTAACAACTATACTCATCCTGCTACCCATCCTGCTAGCATGATAACAGAAGCTGTAGATAAACGATTCATGACAGATGCTGAAAGAACTAAGTTGGCAGGTATTGCAACTGGAGCTAATAACTATACCCACCCGGCTAATCACCCAGCGTCAATTATTTCCCAGGATGCTTCTAACAGGTTTGTAACTGACACTGAGAAAGCGAACTGGAACGCCAAAGAAACGCCTGCCGGAGCGCAAACGAAGGTAGATACTCATGCCAACAATACCACAACAGCCCATGGTGCAACTTCGGCGGCCACAGCTAATAAGATGATAATTCGTGATGCCGCTGGACGGGCAAAGGTGGCTGCACCTTCTGCAGCGGATGATATTGCCCGGAAGGACACGGTGGATGCAGTACAGGCAAACCTTAGTACGCATTTGGCCGATTATGCGACAACTCAAGATTTAACTTACTACGTTAATGCTGCAACTGGTAATGATGCAAATAACGGTCTAGCAAGCGGAAATGCTTTTAAAACTATCATGGCAGCAGTTAATAAACTGCCAAAGATTATTAACCACACCGTGGTCATTAATATAGCACCAGGTACTTACTCAGAAACAATAATTCTTAATGGTTATGTTGGGAGGGGTATGCTTAAAATACAAGGTGCTAATGTTTTGTCACAATCAAATAGTTATAATGTATTGGCTTTTCAGTTAGCTAATAGTGCCATAACAGTATTGCTTATTGGCATTAACTTTACAAGTACGGCAACGAATAACATAACTGCATGTATGGATGCACAAATACTTGAGTGTAGCATGACGACAATAACAGATAGTAACGGTATATTAACTGCCTCGGCGAATGTTAGTATTACAAATTGTAATATCTCTAACAAGCAAATGGCAATTGCGGCACATAGAAATTCTAAGGTGATGTCAGGGAGCAACAGTGGTAATGGAAATACTTACAGTCTAACTGCCTATGGTAACTCAACGATAGGCAAAACAGGAACACAACCAAGCGGAACTACGGCGGAGTATACGACTGGGGGTGGAGTAATTAGATGATAGGTATTGTCTACCAAAAAGAAGATAAAAAAATAGTCGCCATCGTCGAAGATGTGCAAAGTTACACATCTGACAGCATAACTGGTGTAGATAGTAGCATAAGAGGAATTGATTTAACTGTTGCTGACTATTGTATTGTTGATAAAACAGACTTGCAGGTTGGTGATACGTTAGGTAATTTTACGGATGTTCGACACCTTATCCCCCCTTCCCCAGATGAAAAAATAAAAAACTTGGAAGAACAAAACAAAGCTATGCAGGAAACTATTAACTTCCTGCTTGGACTATAAGGAGGCTAACATATGGCTAGTAGATTATTCAACTATTTTTTGATGTGCTGGGTTAACAGCACCGTAACAGAGGCACAGTTAGAAACTGCAGTACAGAAGGATTATATCACCTCAGCTGAAAAAGAAAGCATCTTAGCAACCCCCAAACTTACTGCATAACAGACTTAAAATGCGTCGTAACCGCCCCGGGTGAATGGGCGGTATTTTTATGCCCTTTAATCAGGGGCAATTGTTACCGGGAGGTGGGGGATTTGGGTAATGAGGATGTTGCCCGGTTGCAGGAACAAATCAAAACACTGTTCAGTGACGTGACCGAGCTTAAAGATGACATGCGGAAAATAAAAGAGGACCTATCAAAGCGACTACCAACTTGGGCAACCGCTTTGATTTCGCTACTTACCGCAGCAGTGGGGTGGCTGCTAAAATGAAAAATAAGTTTTCAAAGGTGATTGTAACGGCGGTGGTATTGCTGAATGTAGCTTTTACCGCCGCTGTACTATATGCGTTTCTGCGGGTAGGTTCAGAGCCGACGGCCTTAATAGCGGCGTGGTTTGCTTTTACGACGGGTGAATTGTGGATGTTAGCAGGTATACGCAAGAAAAAAATAGATAGAGGTGTATTAAATGAAAATAACGGAAACGAATCTCAGCTTCAGCAGCCTAACGCCAAGGAAATCAACTAAACGAATCATTATTCATCACGCAGCGACTAACGGCGACGTTGACGCGCAAACAGTACACGGATGGCATTTAAACAATGGCTGGTCAGGCATTGGGTATCATTATCTAATCAGAACAAACGGAGAAATCCAAAGGGGCCGCCCGGAACACGCCATAGGGTCGCATGTGGTCGGGGCTAATAGCGATAGTATAGGAATCTGCCTAGCGGGCAATTTCTCCAAGAGCGTACCATCTCCAGCGCAAATGGGGGCCTTGGTTGATCTAGTGCGGCACCTGCAGGGCAAGTATGGCAACATCCCTGTGATTGGTCATAGCGATGCGGGCCCGAGTGAGTGCCCGGGGAAACTGTTTCCCTGGCTGCAACTAAGGCAAATGTTAGCAGGGCAGGACTTGCGGTTACTAATCAACGGCAAAGATACAGCCGTACCTATCCGCAACAACGCCGGCAGGGTAGAGGCTAAGCTATCTGGCCAGTGGGTGCAGATTCGGGAGCTGTCAAACCTGCTAGGTGCAAGTCTGGCGTGGAACGCAGAAACAAAGACGGCCAGCATGGAGGTGTAGCAGATGCAAAGGGATTTTTTAACCCGGCTTAAAAGTCGCAAGTTTTTATCTGCTGCATTTTACGCAGCATTTATTTTGGCCAGCGAAGTTTTTGGCTGGCCCATCAGTTATGAAGCGTACGCCGCAGTTGGGAGTGCCGTGGGGCTATTTATCATAGGTGAGTCCTACGTTGATGGCAAGGCAGCGGGGAAGTGAGTCGGTCTTGTGAGTGGTGGGAGCTGGTGGATAACTACGCTCCCGGTCCGTTTGAGAGTATACCCAAGGAGAATTGCGGGACCTGCAGATATTACCTGTCCAATGGCTGTAAAATTTATGATACCGAACTAAATATTAAGTAGTTGACTAGCCCCGGGGAAACCCGGGGCTTTTTTGCTTTGCAATATCGACATTTTTTACTAGACAAGGATGGTAAAATGAAATAAAAGGAGGTATTGGAAAGTGAATATAGTGAAAATTGTTAGCGCAATCGTTATTATTGGAGCCATTTTTTGCGCGTTTAATAACGCAATTGTCACTGGAGATTGTTTGGATGCAGCAATAAACTATAAGTACTAAATAATAATCAAAGCCCCTGCCTTCGGGTGGGGGCTATTTTTATTTCTGTAACGTTTGTGTAATATCTGGGTGGTAAAATCTACTAAACTAAAAGTGGGGTGCATTAAATTATGAAAATAACCGTTAACGGTAATGTCAGCCAAAAAGAAATAGATGCCATAATCGCAGAAGAAAAAGAACGCCTTGCAACAATGGGCAAGGAAGTAGGCACTATTGAAATATCAGTGGTAAACCCTGAGGAGTTAGAAGTTAAGACATGGGCAAAATCTAATATTCGCCGGGTCAGGCGTATCACTGGGTATTTGAGCACAGCGGATAGGTTCAATGATGCAAAACAGGAAGAGTTAAGGGATAGAGTGGTGCATAGTTAGGCTTGGCCCCTGCCGATAGGTGGGGGTGTTTTATTTTTGTGGTGTATAGGGTAATAATATGGCGAATTGTCATTCTTTATTAATTTTACAAAACCACTTGATGAAAATGATGATTTATACTAAAATATTTGATAGGTGAATACTAGGGTAGGAGAGTGTTTGAAATAAAATTTTACAACAATGCTGATGAGTTAATCAAAAACGAATTGCCAATACATATCAGAGCACAGTTGTATCCCCTAATCGAAAGCGGTGTACGAGCCTATCAAGAATTTGTATATGAACATTTTAAGACATTTGACTCGGCCTTCATTCAAAACCTTAATGGTTGGTTATTAAACTACATGGTGTTTCGTCAATTTGAGTCAGACATGGTTAGCAGTAATTTTCCGTTTCAATGTGATGCCCAAATGGTTAATAATTTCAAGTATAAAAGTCTTAATTTGATTCGCGGAAATATTACTATTAACGTTGGTAAAGCGCGTGACGAATATGCTTTTCCTAATAGGTCAAAGTATAGGCTTAAGAATTGCCGGAACAATAGGTTTATAGAAGAATCACTGTTTCTCGAAGTAGATAGCTCGAACAATTTATTCGTTAAGAATGAACATTATTATTTACTCCTGACATACGGCTATAAACATGGTAATATAGGCTTTGTCAATTTAATTGTTCCAAACTACAAAATGACTGCCTTTGAAAAAGCGTGTGACCTAAAATCAGAATTTAGGCTATATAGCAATCAGGCAGATATAAAAGGTGATACCGAGAAAAAAGTAGCTTTCATAAAAGATGAAGTGCTACAGAAAATAAAGTTAATTAAAAAGGAAGATGTTTAAATGAAAGGGAAGGTTACGGAATTAGGCATCAATAAAAAGATTGTACCAGCCAGAGTAAGAGAAGCCAGAGTTTCCCGGGGCTATTCTTTGACAGATCTCTCTGAGTTATTAGGGGTTACCAGCCAAGCGATATCCCAATACGAGCTTGGTAGCTCAACTCCCAGTATGGCGGTATTAATGAACATGGTGGATACCCTTAAATTTCCGTTAAACTTCTTTTTGAAACCCAAAGATAATATTAACCCTAATTACGTAAATAGTGCTGTATATTTCAGAAGCATGAAGAGCACGCCTAAAAAACTAAAAGAGGCTTACAAATATCGTGTTCATTGGGCTGATGAAATACATCATTTTCTAAAAAAATATATAAATTTTCCAGTAATAGATCTTCCGCGATTTGATTATTTCAATGAAGTTGACTATGCTTTAATTGAAGAAAATGCCTTAAAACTTAGGGATCATTGGGGAATTTCAAAGGTGCCAGTTGATAATATGGTGGAATTGCTACAGGATAAAGGGTTCATAATATGCAGACTAGTCTTTGGAAGCAAAAAGGTAGATGCGTTCTCTCAACATTATAATAATATACCATATATTATCTTGGGATCAGATAAGTCAGCGGTTCGATCACGGTTTGATTTAGCACACGAACTCGGCCATTTAATACTACACCCTAATATTGACCAGGAAGGTATAGTAAAAAAAGAAATACTCGATAGAATCGAAGATGAAGCTAATTATTTTGCCGGAGCTTTTTTATTACCAAGCAATTCATTTTCGCAAGAAGTTATGTCTACGTCATTAGAACATTTTGTTTTCTTAAAGAGAAGATGGAAAGTATCGATAAGTGCTATGATTAAAAGGTGCGAGAAATTAAACCTTCTCACAGATAGCCAAATTAGGTACCTTAATGCCCAAATGACAAAAAAACAATACTGGAGAAATGAGCCATTAGATGATATTATACCGTTCGAACAACCATATTTATTTAAGCAGGCTTTTGAGTTATTAATCGACAATAACATTGTGTCTCCTGATGAAATATTAAATGAGTTGGGATATAATAAGGAGGAAATAGATTCCTTATGTTTTCTTCCAAAGAATTTACTAGAAAGAAGAAGAAACGTTACGAGGCTAACTCTAATTAATGATAATAACTACTAACCCACCCACCCGGTGGGTTTTTTATTCTCCTATAAAAATACAAAAGACCATGCCAATATCGCAAGGTCAGTTTGTTAATATTTTTCGCTTTTGTTATAACCAGTATTTTTCAAGGGTCTAGCCTGTGTCATATCGTTTTTTTATAGTCATCCCTTACAAAAAATTATATTATACTTTTAATATCCTGGGGACACCTGTCAACACAGCCAATTTATTCAGTTAATTCACCCTTTTTAGAGCTATTTTATGTACAGTTTCCCAAATTAAAGCAATAGTTATCTACTTGGCTATAATATTTTGCATCTGTTACATGTCATATAACCACCAGCAAAAGGTAAGAGCCCCTATAAATGCAAAAAACTACGATTTCCGTAGTTGATTTTTTATATTACTATTATTTTATCTCTTTGTCGAATCAGGTTCCGGCCCTTCAGCCTTCCCCTGGTAAAGCTTACTTGTTTGCATAGTCCAGGATTAATACCAGAACTATGAGCAATCCAATAAATTCAAAAAGATCGAATTTGCGCACGTATATTCCTCCTCTCTTAAAAAAGATAAGGAGAAGTCCGGACGTTCCTTTGTTCGATAGTTATCTTAGCAAAAATTTACCTCAGTAGCAACAGGATTATTATGGGTTGACGTGCCTCCTATTTATCAAATATATTATTATTTTATTATCTGTGTTTATCTCTCCGGTTATATCCAACTCGGTACCTTTAACTTGTTTATTACAAAGACATTTTCGTGTATTTTTTGAAGGAAAGCAAATAATAATGGTCTTGCTACACTGTGTTCAGAGATATGTTGGATGTTACTATTATTTTTGTAATTTAATAAGTTTAAAGAGCATACATTAAAAACAGAAGGATATGTATTACAATTGTGATACGGATCAAGAATAGCAAAACCCAGCGGTCGTGACCCGCCAGGCTTTGCTGTGGTAATGGCTACCAAAAACATAGAAAAAGAATTACTGCCACGACAAAGAAAATTGCAGCAATCGGTTTGGCTTGGGAAATTACCCAAATTATGGACGCAAAGGATGAAATGCCACTAAGAAACTGACCTAGTTCATTTAATGCAATTTTTTTGATCACCTTCCCCTGAAAAAATAGCCCTACAAAATCCATATGCAATTATAAATACCAATATTCTTCCTAGAACAAAAGAGTTTAGGAAGTTTTTCTTTGTATGGCTCCCTATCATTCAAGAGCAAAACGGAAAATTTACAAACAAAATATGACAATATATTCACTTTTCCCACTGTACGATCAACTATACCGATAAGTCAAAAAGCAATAACCCCTAGCCAGGGGCACTAGGGGTTGTAAAAGGAGAGAAACTAATGTGTTAGTAAGGCACTTGCCTATTGGTATAATATGGTAAAAGGATCAAAATGTTACTGTTATGCTAAGACATTACACCGGGTAAACTAACCCATGCCTTAGCGGCAAAAATATAACTTTCCGTTAAAGACCTGGCCCGGTGCCGGGTCTTTGGCGTGTATGGAACTATTTGCTCTTTAGCGGTTTTGCATTGCCTTTAATTAACACTAAATTATTTCAGGTATCCGCGTTCAAAATAGCATATTTTCAAAAAACACAGCATATGCTTCGAGTAACGCACCTCAGGCGAGGGAGTAACGCAGAAGCTTAATAGGCTATCTCTGACCATATGAAAAACCAGGCATTTTGCGCCTGGTTTACTTGTTTTTAGTGCCGCTAGCTATATCTTTGGCGGCTTTATTAATATCATAACTATCACGATCATAGTCCTTTGGATTCTGCTGAGCATCCTTAGTGTTTTTAATAATTGACCAAAGCAAAATAAAGCACCTCCAAATGTTATTATTAACACATTAGGATGTGCATATACATAAATAGGGGGCGGTGTCTATGAATTTAAATAATGTAGTCTTGCCTAAGGAAATGGAAGATATCTTAAGTGCTTTATTTACCAAGGCTAAAAAATTTAATGAAAATCTTAATGAAAGCAGTTTTGTAGAATTTATATTTGCATCTTGGTTAGAACCTTATTTAAGAGAACCCAAAATAGATACGGTAAAACGTAAAGATGTAATCCTCAAAAATGATTTGGAAAACATTATCAAGCACTCTGGCAAAACTCAGAAACAGATATGCCAGGAAACAGGACTTAATACCACATACCTCAACAGGATAATTAAAGGAAAATATGTACCGTCTATAACGGTGGCCCTGTTACTGTTAGATGCCTTAAATTATCATCCATGTAAACTTAAAGAAGTTTTTTATCTTGAACCTGTGCAGGAGTAAATTTCCTGAAACAGGTTTTCTTTTTTTGTAATGTTGGACAAACATCAAGGCATAGATATTAGCAAATACGCAAATTTGAGTTGTCGAATCCAAAAATCGGAAGGTGGGAAAGGCATGATCATTAAGATTAATGGCCAGGTCTTTGAGGACCGGCAAAAAGAAACTATGCAGGTAAAAACAGAATCCTTCTCCTGGGAGCCCGTTACCAGTTACCATCAGGAGGCCCCGGTTGAAGAACCAAAAAACAATATAACTTTGCGTGAAAAACTGGTCGAAGTCAAAGAAAAAATTAAAAGTAATTTTAATCCTGTATTCACCGGTGTCAATTTACTTGCTGCAGTACCAGCTCACGCAATGGCGGGTCAGTTTGGAGTAACAGCTACATCCCCCATCAGTTCTGCGGTACCTGCTGCAACAACATCATTTGGTGGTATGGGTATTGGCTCTGCCTTATCACCAGTTATCGCAATGCTTCAGGAATTGGCCCTGCCAGTCGGCATCGGCATGGCCATATGGGGCCTCATAGAGGTCATAGTTGGTAACTACGGCGGCAAAGACAAAATCAAATGGTCTATCTTGGGGTATATTGGGGTTTATCTTATACCATTTGCCTTTTTCCAGATCAAGAATTCTTTCAGCTTATTGCCAATTGGTTAGGAGGTAAAAGAAATGGCTGTTAATATCAAATGCGGTATTTGTGGAGCTAAAATTCATAAAGGCTTACGTTGCCCGAAAGGATGCCATGACAAGAAAGGTGGTAAATAGTTATGCCTGCAATCATTGCCTGGTTAGCAGGGTTAGGCTTTGTCAAAGCCGCCAGTGTATTAACCGGGATGGCTGCCGTTGGCATCGCTTTCTACAAATATAGCTACGAGATTTGTATTATGGCGGCAATGATTTCACTGTTATTCACTATGTTTGGGTTTCGAATGGCAAGGACTGGTGTATTGTTCTCCTTAGCGTTGTATGTTATCACTCAAATGCTGGGGGTGGCCCTTAGATGATTGAAAAGTATAGACCTGGGACAGTTGGGTTTCCGAACAGGGACATATTCCCTTGTGGTAAATCAAGGAAAGAAGGACAAATCGAAAATATCATCGATGCTGAGTTTTGGGAAGTAAAAAAACGTAAGCCTTTCAGTCTTGGTGAGCTGTACAAAGTTGTAGATCCTGGCCGTGCTGTCATACGGGTTCGCCCGGACACTTCGGTAAGAAATTGGCACACAGAGGATATCGCTAAGACCATTGCAGACCAATTCCGCATCCCGCTCGACCGTTTCTATATTGAGGATGGATGGAAACTGCGGTACCGTCCACTAGATCGTGTAAGCTGGGAAATAGAGTTCATCGACGGAGAGATCAACTTTCTTTTCAATGTCCCGGCCGATCTCGCCCAGGTATGGCTACGTAGACTATCTGGTATCTGGGAACGAGCAACAATTAAGATCGACGAAGAGTATCAGGAACAATGGAACCCAGCCAACACTACCCTGATGGAGCTTTTTTACCGTAAGCATGACATGTATAGCCTCCACGTAGATGCAAAGGATAATCTCCCGCTCCCTTCACTCTTACAGACAATCAAAACTATAACTCCTGGGGATAAAGCCAAGGTAATTGCTTATTTCGAACCGGTGGGACGCTCTGAATGGACTACAATCCAAAGAAACGCATGGGAACAACTTAGAAAAGGTAGGCAACCGGCCAAAAACTTTACTGACGGTAGAGCATTATTAAAATTAGGAGCCGTAGGACTGGGGCAAATCATTAGGGAGTTACTGTTAGGACTCGCGGATCTAATGAAGAGCCAAAACGATACACAACCCAACAGATATGCTCAAAAGGAAATAGACCCAGAGGCTGGTGCATTGGCTATTGAATCTCTCCAACCAGCTACAAAGCGAAAAGGAGAAATAGGAACCTTACGGACTTATCTCTGGGTAGTTGCTCAATCTAACGACAAAGCCACCAGAGAGGTAACAGCTAGAACATTAGCAGGGGCTTTTGCAGATCTGTCCTCTGACAATGAACTGCAGGCCCGGGAAATCAAAAACAAGAAAGCTAAAGCGGCTACGCTGGAAGTGATTACCACTAAAGGCGGGCTGAAAGTTAAAATGAATAACTCCACCCTTTCCACTGCTGAAGCTGGTAAACTAATACAAGTTCCTGGCCGGGAACTGCAGGAAGATTATCCTCAGGTTAACGGTATCAAAATACAGGAGGTTGTTTTACCAGAGGAATTGTTTAATACAGAAGGAATCCCCCTGGGAGATGTGACCGAAAGGGGAATAACCAGGAAGGCAATGTTACCAATCAGTGACGCCGACATCGAGTGCAAAGCAGAGATTAATTATGGAAACATGGGATGTGGAAAGACTGGCAGGGGGATTGTGCTGGCTGTACACGGAGTAACAAATGGCAGAACCGTATTCTTCTTTGATATGGCAGATGGGGCAGCTATTGATACCGCTAGGGATGCACTACCAGCAGATTTTCCAGACTGGAAATGTTTAGACTTAGACTTTGGTGACAAGAGGTGGCCTATTCCTTTAACTCTTACTGACGTTGCTATTAGAGGATTACAGTTATGCGATGATGATCTAGCAGCTCTCGATGCAGCTGAAAAAATGACCGATTATCTTTATACCTTCATTAACCAACTAGCAACATCAGAGTTTAGTGATCGCATGGAGTATTTCCTTACCCCGGTCGGAAAGGGGGTGCTGACCGATCCACAACGGGGGTTACTGGATATTATTCTAGCTCTGTCCTCACCGGTCTACCGAGAAGAATTACTAGCAGATCAACTTATCCAATCCCAGCCAGAAGTTGTCGCCGTCCTCCAAGAGTTACAGAGGAAGGCTGTAAATGCTGCCGACAAAACATTAGTCCAACCCATAGTAGACCGTCTAAATCTACTTGCAGGAAAACGGACACTGGCAAACATCTTTCTCCAACCTGAGAAAATTAAAGATAATGGCAAACCTGTTCTGGACCTTCGTGAGTTGATGGATAACAACCCCATGGGGGATCCATCCATTGACAAGTATGGTTACTTTGTTGGTATCAGGGTCCCCAAAGCTGAATTAGGTAAGGATGGAGTTAACAGAGTTGCCTCCTATCTAATGGCAAAAATTTGGTTAGCCACATTATCAAGACTAGACACCACGCAGAACCAGCGGCAACCATTTTACACTATCATCGATGAACCGCACAATTGTCTGGAAGGCACCGGCCCCTTGCTTGATGGTGAGATCGGGGTGGAGGCGCGGAAGTATCGAAATAAAATGGTGTTCTTGGCCCACTCAGCGGAACAGTTCGGTAAGTACAAATCAGGCATCTATGCCGGTGGTCCTTTCTTTAATTTCTTTAAGACTGAGTACCAGAAAACTTTTACTGACCATGCCGAAAAGCTAAAGCCACTCGAAGCTAAAACACTTTACGAACAATTACCCAAGCGATGGGTAGCAGCATGCAAGATGGAGCTTCCCGGGGCAGATTCGTTGCCTACTTTTATATGCCAAATGCAGGCCCCACCAAGGATGGTTAAGGACAGAAGTTATCGTAGGGAACAATGCTCAAAAACTTATGGTCGGGAATGGAAAGAGGTGTCAGGCCATATCCTTCAAAGACGACAGGTTGCACTCCAAGATGAGCTTTGGAGGGAGAACCGTCAGGCGGAAATTGATGCTCAGAAAGAGGCCGAAAAGGAAGCTAAAAAGGCAGAGCGGGAGGCCAAGAAGAATAAGAAATGATGCTCCTTCAAATCACTGAGGGGAAGGGCGTAAAACATTGCCAGAACATCGCCAACATGTCGCCAAAACTACCCCAACTTACCCAAGTTGATTATTAACTAGCCAAAAAGAAATCCAGTAATTTCAATGGTTTACTTCCCTAAAACCAGTAAAATCAAGGCAAGTTGAAGGACTTAAAATCCTGCGAGGTTTACCCCTCGTGCCGGTTCGACCCCGGCTCCGGGCACCATAATCAAGGGACTAGGTACTTACCTAGTCCCTTTTTTCATTTATCGCACCGTCAATTGACGGTTATTTTGACGGTTTAAGGGTACTATTTAATTTATTGGCATTTTCTTTATTCATATCCTCAAGGACATGTTGGTAGTCATTTATAGGAAGTTGTATAAGAACTCTCGACTTTCCCTGATAGCTGCCATCAGTAAACCCACCCCTTATCCCCTCCCAATGGGGGGAGGTCATTCATTATACTCCGCCTTTATCGCTGTTTCCCGCTCCTTAGTAGATGTCTTTGCTAGATTTTCTATACGGCGACTAAGATTTTTTGGGTTCTCAAATATTTCCTAAAGGAATAACCCCTAGCCGTGCCACTAGGGGTTATTCCCAAGGAGAGAATGCAAATTGTAAAAGAAGCATTCACCTAATGGTATAATATGGTTAACGGTCCAAAATGTTACTGTAAAAGCAAAATTTATACCTTGTACACCGCACATTTGTTTGCTATACTCAAACCAAACAAATGTGCGGTGGTGATTGGTATGTGTAAATTGTATCGACAGTCTGTAGAAATCCACCCCGGCCCCGACGGTCAGCCCCTTAGTTTTAAGTGGAAAGACAACTGGTATCTGATAGAAAGGGGCTACCCATATAAGATAGACAAGCAGAATTGGCAATGGTATCAAAGCATGGGCATGGATCCTTACCTTGAACGCTATCGTTGTTACACCGATAGAAACTTAGATTGCGACCTGGTACAAGAGCAGAGCCTATGGATACTTGAAAGGGTATGGGATTAATGAGACAATGTAGTTCATGCAAATACTATGTGACTGTCATTGGCCGGATTTTGTGTGTTGTATTTTACGTTCCCAATAAATTAAGTACCCGATGGGGTACTTTCTCTAAACGAAAAATAGGACTGTCTCCTTATTTTTTGCCACCACTGTACAGAGGATGAGGGGTCAGAATGCCTCAATCCTTACCGAGAGGGTTTGGAGATGACCGGAGCATTAAATATAAAAAATTACCAGCAAATAATGTGCTGGTAATTTTTATTTTACTATTTGATCTTTAGTAAAACCCTTGGGACCCACTGCAATTAGTTCAGGCTCAGGTTTTACTTCTGATTCGGAGATAAGGCGTTTTTCTACTATTATTTCATTTTGGTATACCACTTCGTAGGTTTTTAAAAGATAGCCATTTCGACCCGGGCGGCAAATTACCACTTGACCGGGCAGGAGGTTTTTATCTTCCATATAGTTTCGTACGGGTTTGGTAATGGAGCGTGTGGTTTCAAGTTTAATTAATCGGACAGACGCTCCGGGGCGGTGACCTAAAATACTGACCAGGAGGTTTCCCTGCTGGATTTGACTGGTGATTAAAATGGGGTAGTCTGTATTATTGAGAAACTTAAAGTCAATAAGATCCCCTGCGATGGTGGCATCCCTGCCACCAGGAGCATAGGCCACGGGCAGCGAGTGAGGTACCCTTTCCACGACTGTTAAGTTGGCCAATAAAACAGCATTATAAAGAGTTGTAGCCAATTGGCAGACACCACCACCATAATCTGGAATTAGCCTATTGTTAACAATTACAGGGGCTTGCAGGTAGCCATTTTCCTTACTTCGGGGACCAAGGACCTTGTTTAATGAAAAGACCTGTTTTGGTGGTAGGATAAAGTTATTAACCAGTTGGCTGGCTAATTGGATATTATGAGTACGGGCCCTGTCGGCCGCGTCAAATTGAGTTATAAACATGGCTAGTCTGGCATTTATACCACTAAAATCCGCTGGGCTGATGTCTGGCTCGAGGGTCTTAAATTGGAGTTCCAGTTCGTGTTGGTTTAGCGGCAGCATGATTAATTTATGAATGGTGGCGGTATTATCCAGTGTTCTGCCTTTAATACCTTGAAAAAGGGTAATGTTATTTTCGCTAAAAGAAAGCTGAGAATTCTGAGCCGGCACATTGTACTGAGCGGCAAGGCGTTCAAGAATTTCATTTATAGAATCTTTGTTAAAGGACTTAACCAGGGGAAGGTCCTTTTTGTTACGGATGGCACGTGGTAAATCCATCAAGCTGGTGGCTGCCTTCTGGCTATACAGGAAGGCCTTCCTTACCGTAGCATCATAATCTAAAGTGTAATCAATATCCCCATAACAAATATAAGTAGGCTGTCCCTCGGGGTCCACTAACATTAGCAGACTTTCTGGCTTGGGCCAGGGAATAGATTCCTTAAGTTTGTTGACAGCTGCTTGATGGGATAGTCCGCCCAGATTAATGCCTTGCACGGAGATTCCCGGTAACAGACTATCCCGATAATAGTATTGAATAGCAGCACTGGACAGGCTGATGCAAACCCATATTTGAATACCCAAGGCAAGGGTAACCAAGGAGATAAGCCTAATTTTAGTCACGGTTGTTTAGGGTTAACTCCACAAACTTGTCAGCAGTCACAGCTCGGTCCACCATTTGCTGGGTAATCTTGTCACCTTCTTTAGCTATTGTCTGGCCATCATCTGCTATAATATCCAGGGTAACAGTGCGACCAATTAGGTATTGCTTTTGCTTATCCTCAAATATCTTAAGAGGGTCTTCCAGCACGGCAGGTGGTGTTTTTTCGGACTCGGTATTCTCAATGGCTGCTACGATTAACTGGGAAGGATCTTCTGCTAAAGCAACGTCAAAATTTTCTTCCACCACCAGCATGCCTTGACCAAAGGTAACAACAAGGTTAGTCGGAATATAGCCCGTTCTTGAATTGTCTGTGGCGACCCAGCGGCAGGCATGAATTTTACCTGTTTCTTCATCGATAGAAAGCTCATCAATGAGCCCGTTGATTCGACCCTTTTTTGTAATAACCTTAGAGCCGATGACCGCAACTCCCTTGCTGATCAGTTCAAGTGCATTGGGCACAGCAGTAATATTGACAACTTTTGCTTTGGTTTCAGTGGTTAGAGCATCTTCTCCAATACCTAGAACATCCTGGATAGAAATTACCCTTCGTTCCAGATACCACTGTTCGGGTTCGATTATTAGATAGTCCACTGAGCCGGTATTTGGATTAATTACCAATTCTTCTACCTTTCCCAGAGAAGCTACCTCCACAATGCTTAAAACAGGCAAGCCTACAATGTTGCTTTTTAATTTCACATGATTTACTCCTTTCGTGTAATCAGTCTATTAATTTAGAGAGTTGATATAGGCCTCTCTACGTATTGCTTCCGGAACCTGTTCATAGGGAATTTGATGATAGCCTCCGGTGGTTAAGAGGCTGTTCAAACACTGGATAAATCGAAGCTTAGCTTTTAACGGTTCTAATCCCGGGTGTCCTTGAAGGTCCGGATGTGTCATAAAACTTTGGATAATGTCCGAAGCCATTGGATAGAGTCCAATATATTGGTAAAGGGAACTAAGTTCACCGATGGTCAGGTAGAGAATTTCAGATGAAGGGTTATAATTAAAAATTTTATTAAAAGAACGTACCGCCAAGGCGTATTGCTTAAGCCTTACGAAGCGAATACCTTGTGTTAATAGGGATTGCGGGGTTACCTCAATATCAGCAGGCGGTTGCTCCTTAGGTGGCGTTACAACTTCGGAAGTTTCCACGATGTCGATCGGCTCGTGTTTCATCTCGGCTGGTTCATTAGCAGCCGGTATGGTTAATTCGGGCTGTTGGGAGTCAGAATATACCGAAGAAAAAGAAATAGCAGTGTTTGGTTGAGCTAAGGGCTCATTTTGTAAGCAAGGCTGTGGGTCAACTTCTTCTATAGGAGGGATATTGTTGGTTAAATCTTTATAGTTGGTTTCGATTGGGCTAATGCTGTCTTCTTCAGTTGTTGCGTCCACTGTCTCCGGTGAGGGGTCTAGCTGACAAGGCTCAGACTCCACGGAAGCTGTGCGATGCTGCGGTAACCTCTTGGCAATAAAGAAACTACTGAATAACATGAGCAAGCCTAAGCAAACCACCGTTTTCCAAAGGGGTAGTTCTGCTTGTAGCCTAGGATAAAGCATCCCCAATAGAAAGACCGCGAAGGACACTTTAAGCGCCAATAGCTTGGTAAATACCTTTTTATTAATAAAATATAGGGCAAGGGAGAGGGTTACAAGGGTAAGGTAATAAACCCACATTTTAATCCTCCAAAATTAGTTATAAAATACCGCTTTTAGTCGTAAAAATGCAATGCAGTAAATTACGTCGTCTTATACACTAAGTCCTTTTCAGTTAAAATAAATGAGAATATAGTCCTTGGTTTTATAGGACATAAGACTTAATTTAGGACTCGTCGGAACATGATAAAATAGTGCCAAGATGGGATTGATGTTAATGAATGAAAAAGAAAAGGCTTTGTTGCAAGCTGAACTGAAAAGGGTAAAGTTTAGAATTCAGATACTTAAGATCATAGAGGACAAGCTTAGAGAAATGAGCGGTTTGGCCGAGCAGGCGGCCGGCAATGAGCTCAGTCAAGAGGAGATCGTTGTTATTCAATCTCGTATGAACGAGTTAATAAGTGAAATAGATATATTAGAAAAAATAAAGGAGCCTGAGGTATTTAATTAAGTTCATGCTGGCTAAGGCGAGAAGGTACCCGGTACCCCTAAAATTCGACAACAATGACTTTGGCAGGTGTCGAATTTGAAAACTTCCGAGGAAGTCCGAGGGGATATAACCCTGACAATGCAAGAGATAGGAGAACTTATCGAATGCTACGGACTCAATTGGCACCGTTCGATGTTGAGCGGGATTTACTTAAATGGCAATATCAAAGTGTCGGTTAGGTGGGAGTTACCCTATTAATGCGACACAACTGAGAATAGGTTGTACTGAACAGTAGCAATAGATGGTTTATGTGCAGCAAAGATTTATTTTTTTAATGTTTTGCGAGACATGCCATACATTAGTTCAATTGTGTGACAGAAAAGGGTGTTATGCTATGCCAGTAAATTCATTTGAGAACTATCCTATGACTTGGAAACCTGTCATAGACAGAACCATTAAACCGCTATATCTTTCTCTGGCAAATCAACTGGAACAGGATATGATAAAGGGTTCGATACTTCCGGGAACTAAATTACCACCCTATAGAGAACTGGCGGATTTCTTGGATATAAATGTCAGCACGGTTGCAAAGGCTTTCAAAGTGTGCCTGCTAAAAGGGTTATTAAGTACAACCGTTGGTAGCGGTACATTTGTTTCCTTTGATGCCCTATCCAATGCCTATCTGCTTGCCGAAGGCAGACCAAAGAATTTAATTGAGATGGGTGCTACTATACCTGAGCCATCCTCTTATGAGCCACTTATGCTACTATTCAAAAATATGATGAACGAATCTGATTTTGCAAAATGGTTCAGTTATAGCAGGCCGAATGATGTGCTTTGGCAGAAAGATGCTGCTGTAAAACTTATGGGAAAAGGTGGGTACATTACAGATATTGAGACGATTTTATTTGCTAATGGTGGTCAAAATGCAATTACCGCAATCCTGGCTGGTCTCTGCAAGCATGGAGATAAGATTGGTACGGATCCGCATACTTACCCTGGCCTAAAAACCACTGCTGGCATGTTAGGTATTCAATTAGTACCGATTAAACATACAGACGGAGAAATGGATGAGCATGCCCTTATTAATGCCTGCAAAAATGAAAACCTGAAAGGTATTTATCTAATACCAGATAATCAAAATCCAACAACCCATAAAATGTCACTTGTGCGCAGAAAGGCATTGGCCCAAACTGCAAAAGAATATAATATTTTCATAATTGAGGATGCTGCTTATCATCTGATGTGTGAAAAGCCAATACCGGCAGTGGCATCTTTTGCACCAGAGCAGACAATCTATATTGCCAGCCTTTCAAAAACAATTGGTCCTGGCCTTCGATTAGCTTATGTATCGGTTCCCAAACAGTATAAAAAACCTCTGTCTAATGCCCTTTATAACCTGAATATTTCTATTTCACCGTTAATGGCAGAATTAGCTGCTCGCATGATTGTTTCCAGGAATATTGACACCATCATCGACAGCCATCGCAAAAACACCATTCTAAGAAATCAATTGGTCAATGCCTATCTATCAGAATATGATTGCCGGGGTGAAAACACCTGTATATTCCGCTGGTTGATACTACCGACCAAAATATCAGGTGCAGGTTTTGAAAGACTAGCTTTGGAGCATGGTGTTCAGGTATATGCTGCCGAGCGATTTACTGTTGGAAAAAGTATACCGGAAAAAGCAGTTCGTATCTCTGTCTGTGCACCTGAAACCATAGAAGAATTAGAGCAAGGCCTAAAGGTTTTACAGAGGCTGTTGGATTCGCTTCACTCGTAATCAGTAAATTGTACGCCACACAATAAAACGATTGTGTGGCGTATTTTCATGTGCTAACATAATTTTAGAGTTAGAGTATAGGATCTAAAGGGGAATACATCCTTGAAGACTTTTCGTTTTGTCATTAAGCAAATAACACCTTTGTTATTCTCTTATTTTTTTGTCGGCATTGCCTTTGGCATTCTCATAAACGATGTGGGATATTCTGCTCTATGGGCTTGCCTAGCTGGAATCTTCATCTATGCAGGTTCGATGCAGATTGTTATGGTTTCGCTTATGAGCGCTGGCGTACCGCTTCACATGGTTGCAATAATGACATTCTTCATAAATGCAAGACACATTTTTTACGGTATTGGATTTGTTGATAGGTTTCGCAAGATGGGATGGAAGTACCCCTATATGGTTTTAACATTAACCGATGAAACATATTCCGTGCTTTGCTCTATCAAATATCCTGATAACATGGATGAACAAAAAGTAGACTTTTATATTGCCCTAACCTGCCATTTATTATGGATTTTCAGTTGCACAGCTGGAGCTTTAATTGGTCAGATGATAACTGTAGATATGACAGGGATTGAATTTTCTGCTACCGCATTTTTTGTCGTGGTTTGTGTTAATCAATGGCGTCAGTTTAATTCTCACATCCCAGCTGTTGCAGGCCTTGCCAGTGCCGTTGTCTTCTATATGCTGTTGGGCGCAGACAGTTTTTTGCTTCCGGCATTATCGGTCAGTATGATTGTACTTATCATTATGAAGGATACGATAAACCAGCAAATGGGAGGGATGAAATATAACCATTGATTTTGGCTATTCTGTAGCAACCCTGATTGTAGTAGCAATTGTAACAGCGTTCACCCGGGCTATACCGTACCTTTTATTTGGTGGAAAGAAAGAACTCCCGACAACTGTCAAATATCTAGGGAACGTATTACCTGCCTCGATTATGATTATTTTAGTGGTCTACTGTCTGAGAAAAATTGACCTTACATCTTTCCCCTTTGGGCTCCCTGAATTATTTTCGGTTGCAATTGTGATAGTAGCTCAAGTCACAAAAAATAATACGTTTCTTAGTATCTTACTCGGTACAGCATGTTATATGATTTTGATTCGCACCGTGTTTTCGGTATGAAGTAAAAATCCATAAAATAGAATCAAACAGTATAAAGAAAAGGCAAGGCCTCAGTCAGAGTGGCTACGTATTATTTATATTTGCACAAAACATACCTGGTGCGCACGGGCTAAAAAATGTGCAGTAAATAAAAGCAGGGCAACTTTTATACTTTCCCTGCTTGCCTCATACAAAAACTGGAGGACAGGATTATTTTATTTCCCGAGGATATAATCCAATCTCCTTTTTTAAAGCATAATAACTATCCCTAGCTTCTTGAGAGAACTGATGAAACTTTATTAGTTTTTCACATTGCTGTTCATCACAAAGCGCGCAGTTCTCCAACCCGCTACTACTACAGCACTGTTTGATATCACAAGTCTGACAAAAGCGGATTTGTCTACCTCCCACAGTTAAACATCCGTCGCAGTTGATATCTTCAGGCTTCAGGTCAAACCCGTACTTCTCTGCGTACAATATAGCAGTTTTCTGTCTTGCAACATCATCATTATTCTTAGTAGCTAGAAACGTAGGGCAGTTAGAGCAGATAAGTCCGCAGCGAGCTATCATTCTAGGCATAAGCTTTCTCTCCTTTCCTATAAGATTAATTAATTTGATAATACTATGAATGTTATATAAATGTAATTAGTTAACTTAAAAAACTAGTGAACATTTCATACCTGGTGCACAATAGCTAAATAATATACATCATATATTAAGCTAACCGATCCAAGACTATTTATCTTATTCAACTTACAGTTGAATCTTCAAAAAAATCAACTTTTAGGTTATTGTTAGCCCGATATCTAAAGCATTAAAATTTCATTTAGGGGGTGTAAAATATTGAAAGATAAATTTGCAAAAAATATTAACCGATACCGAAAAGAAAAAGGGCTAACTCAAGAAGGACTTGCAGAAAAACTTGGAATTACCTATCAAGCAGTTTCCAAGTGGGAAAATGCACAGGCAATGCCTGATATTACATTGCTACCAGAAATATCTAAGGTCTTAGAAGTCAGCGTTGATAAATTACTAGGATATATATCATATGATAAACAAGTTACTATATATGAAGAAGAATATGCAATCCCGGGATATTATTGGGGGTCAAACCCAATTCGGCATGTTACCAAGTACTTGAGTTAATGCCACCAACCAGGCATTTAAAGATATTAGATATTGGGGGTGGTGAAGGTAAAGACTCTGTTTTTTTTGCAAGAAATGGATATGATGTTACAACATTTGATATTTCTGATCTAGGTATCGAAAAAACCAAGAAACTTGCTGATATGGTTGGGGTCAATGTAAAGGTATTTAAGGCAGATATTTTGGATTTTCGATTGACTTCAAATTTTGATATCCTTTTTTCAAGTGGGGTTTTACATTATATAAATCCACGATACCGAGAAGAAATACTTGAAAATTATAAGAAATATACAAATAAAAATGGGATGCACTTTTTTAATGTGTTTGTTCAAAAACCTTTTATAGACCCACCTCCTGAAAAAGAACCGAATGCATACGTCTGGAGGTCTGGGGAATTGTTATCTTATTACCATGACTGGATTATAGAGAGTTGCTCCGAAGTAATTCTTGATTGTAATTCGTCAGGAATACCACATCAACATGCAATGAGTATAGTAATTACAAAAAACCCAAACTAGAAAACTGTTCGCATTCGAGTAATGGATAAGTGGTCGTTCTGATGAATATAACATTAAATAATGAGTAAGACAGAAAGTAACATATAGAAGTCAGTCCCCAGTTTGAGGGACGCCTTCCTGTATTTTTCTGCGTTATGTAATTGGCGCGTTTTATCACACTAACGGGTAGGATGTGCATTGAATCAATCCAAATTGACAGGTCAAATGCGGTAATTTTACAAACTAACCCAAATTATTTTATATTCACAGATGTACAGTTGCTAACACATTATTTTCTGCATTATTTAGGCCAACCTCCTTCCGGGGCATTGTCTCATAATTATCGGGAAGTTGAAATGCGGCTCCTAATTGACGCTTACATATCAAGCTGCCTTGTCCCTGGCGTAGCTGCGATCGGGGGTGGGGTGTAAAAAAACTTATATGAATTTGCTTACAGATCACTTATGAAGGATAATAGTATTATCCCCGAGAGGTTTGGTTAGAAATAGCAACAGCAATAGGAGTGTAGAACATGAGAAGAAAAGACCGAGAAATAAAAAGCCTTAGCGAAATTATCGAGGTTATGAAATCGTGCGATGTTTGCCATGTAGCATTTTTTGATGATGAATACCCGTATGTAGTGCCGATGAATTTTGGTATTCAGGTGAATGGCAGTGATGTAACTCTGTACTTTCATGGTGCTAAAATAGGCAAAAAGCATGATTTAATAAAGAAAAATAATAAAGTTGCTTTCGTGATGGAATGTACACATGGAATTGTAACTGGGAAACAAGTTGGTGCTTGTGAGTGTACGATGGAATTTGAAAGCGTTATGGGTACAGGCGTAATAGACTATTTGGATGATGATCATCAAAAGGTCGAAGCATTGTACACATTGCTGGAACACTATAATGTGTCCGAGGGTCCAGAATATCATTTTCATAATGAGGTTGTACCAAGAACGACCGTGCTTCGTTTAAAAGTTCACAGTTTGACAGGTAAGATAAGAAATGTTGTGAAACAGGCAGTTATAGGATCGTGAGTAAACTATATTTGAGGTGATAATAGCCACGACTTAACCTGCCAAGTCGTGGCTATTTTATGTTTACATACTTTATTTATCGTCAATTTTGAGTCCCCGTACAAAAGTTAGTCTAAACTCAGGGGTTAATGTGATAGGTTTCTAGACTGGAAGTAACTTGTGTGCCCTCTGAAAAGAACTCTCTTTTAACAAGGCCAACATCTTGCTTAAAATACTCAAAAATAGTGGAGTTTTCTTGTGTTACTTTCACTTTGATACAGTTGGTAAATGACCCGGCCGGGGTTTCCACTGTAGCATTAATGCTTACGATTTCCCTGTTCCCATGGGGCACGTCCCATTTTGTGCCTACTGACAGAGGGAGTTTCAGGATAATTGTATGATCATTTGGCTCTTGATTGATAACGTTCGTATCTTCATAGGCTTCGCCCTGAAAATAGATGCGGCTGATCTCTTGATCGGTTACTTGTAAAACAGAAATACTTACGGTGCCACCGTTATCTTCACGCAGCTGGGCTTTATTGTCCTGCAAAAATAATACTTCCCGGCTAAAGGAGGCATACTCATTTCCTTCACCCTGGTATTCCCAGGTGCTTCCTTTGGTCATGGGAAAGAAATCCCTAAGATTTTTACTTTCACTAGGGGAAACAAAAATGGGAGCTACCCGATATAGATAAAAAAGGGCAAGCAATAGAATGAAAAACCAGGTTAATTTGCTTCTCATCATTTTTTTCAACATAATGGTTCTACCTCCCTATTGAATAAATTGCATATTTATGTAAATATTTTATCATTAACCAGGTAAAAAGTTAAATATTGGACTCATTATCGTTGGTGGGCACGTGGTAGTATAATGAGGAATTAGAAGGGATACCGGACGAGGTATTAGCTGGTAACAGATTGTATTCTTCAGTCGTATAACCCAGAAAGGAAATAAACGATGACCCAAAAGGTACTGATAAAGTTAAACCAGGTAAGCAAAACCTATACGATGGGTGAAATAAAAGTCACAGCCTTGAAAGAGACCACGATGGAGATATATGAGGGTGAGATACTGGTCATCTTAGGGCCAAGTGGTTCTGGTAAAAGTACCTTGTTAAATATTTTAGGGGGTATGGACTTACCTAGCACTGGTGAAGTCTTTTTTAGGGATTTGAATTTAAGCCAAGCCGGAGATGAAACTTTAACGAAGTACCGGCGGAATGAAATCGGTTTTGTATTTCAGTTCTATAATTTAATACCAGACTTAATGGCCAAGGAGAATGTAGAAATAGCTGCCAACCTGGTGGACAACCCCTTGCCCATAGAAGAGGTCTTACAGGCAGTGGGGCTGGAAGCCAGAGCGGATCACTTTCCATCCCAGCTAAGTGGGGGAGAGCAGCAAAGGGTAGCCATCGCCAGGGCTGCGGTGAAAAACCCTAGGCTGCTACTATGCGATGAACCAACAGGTGCTTTGGATAATCAAACAGGCAGACTAATTTTAAGTTTGTTAGCTAAGTTTAACAGTGATTACGGCAGTACGGTAATAATCGTTACCCACAATTCTGTGCTGGGAGCAATGGCTGATCGAGTTATCCGTATGAGCAGTGGCAGCATTGTAGAAACAACTAAAAATCAAAACCCTGCAGCACCTGAAAGGATTGAATGGTAATGTCCCTACTAGGTAGAAAACTTTGGCGTACCATTTGGCAAACAAAGGGTCAATTCCTGGCAGTGGTGGCAGTTGTTATGGTGGCAATATCATTTTATATTGCTATGACTACGGCATATTTTAACTTAAACAGCTCGAAGGAGACCTTTTACCGGGAAAAAAGTTTTGCCGATTACTATTTTCAGGTGATTAATGCCCCGCAGCAAATAACCAAACAAATAGAACTGCTGCCTGGGGTCAACAAAGTAACTGGGCGGATCCAAAAGGATGTACCTATTCTCCTGGTTGATGGACAAAGGGCTACAGCAAGACTAGTTAGTTATCCAACTCCCCTGGACAATCCGGTTAACAGCCTGCAATTGCTGACTGGACGTTTTTTTGAGCAGTACCCCCAAAACGGTGGGGTGGAGGTATTAGTAGATCCACAGTATGCCCTTGGCAATGCCCTTGCCCCAAATGATACGATCAACATTGTAGCTGAAGGAAAAACAGTTTCATTAACAGTAGTAGGAACGGCCACAGGGCCTGAATTTGTTTACCCCATGAAGGATGCTTCATCTCTGTTGCCAGATCCTAAGGCCTTTGGCATAGTCATGCTGCCCCTTAATCAAGCGCAACAGGTGTTAAATTTAAGTGGTCAGATTAACCAAATAATTATCACCACCAGCCCGGGTACGGATGAGAAGGAGCTAAAGGAACAAGTAGAAAGTATACTTAAACCCTACGGCAACCTTGCAAGCTATTCGCGTGAAGAGCAGTTAAGTCATGCTGTGCTGCAGGCCGAGCTGGATGGCATAAAGGTATCTGCACTTTTAATGCCTACGATTTTTTTAGCAATGGCGGCTTCGATACAGTTTATTATTTTAGGGCGAATGATTAAATCCCAACGTCTGCAAATAGGCGTGATGAAGGCATTAGGCTACAGCAGCTATCAAATAATACTTTATTATTCAAGCTATGCTATAATCGTAGGACTTGCCGGAGCATTACTGGGTACATTCTTTGGTTTAATATTAGCCTCCGGGATTTCTATACAATTTGCCAAGTATTTCAATCTGCCAGAAGCCATTGGAGGAACGAATATCAAAGCCATTGCTTACGGTTTCATTCTCAGCCTGACAACCGGTGCACTGGCAGGAATCATTGCTTCCCGAAGGGTTATCAAGATTCAACCAGCAGAAGCAATGAGACCGGAACCACCCAAAGGTGGTGCTAAGATTTTTCTTGAGCATTGGGATTGGTTGTGGCGAAGATTGGGCCCCACCTGGAAAATGAGTATTAGAACTATTTTTCGTAATCCTGAGCGTTTTAGCATTACCTTGGTCGGGATAGTCTTTGCCATAGGGATACTGGTGGTAGCCATGTTTACCAAAGATTCGATTGATTATATGCTAACTAAACATTATGGTGAGGAACAACGGTATGATTATATAATTCGATTTGTAAATCCCTTAAAGGAAGGTGAATTATTAAATATCTCCAGGCTGGAGGGCGTTAGGAAAGTTGAACCCTTCTTAGAGGTGCCTGTTAAAATGCATGGCCAAGGTCGTTCGGAAGAGGAGCTTCTGCTAGGCTTACCTATAAATTTAAGCCTTAAGAAATTGGTTGGCGATGGCGGACAACCCTTATCGCTGCATCAAGAAGGCATTTTGATAAGTCAAAGAACCGCAGCCAAATTAGGTTTAGAAGTAGGAGATCAGGTGTTGCTAGAAACCTTACTGGGTAAGGGCAGCTCCTATCAGGCCAGGATAAAGATTGTGGGCATTAATCGCCAGTTCATTGGTAACGGTTCTTATATCTCGCTAAGCCAGTTGAACAAAATTATCAATGAGCATCAAGTGGTTTCCGGTGCCATGCTTAAAGTTGATTCTAATTATTCTGATAATATTGAAGAGCAATTAAGTGCGATGAAGGGTATTTCCTTTATTTCCAGTCTGCAAAAGGAATTGGACGGTTTTAATAAAAACATGGAGAGCATGATTTACTCTGTATCTTTATTGGTGGCCTTTGCGATCGTATTGGGCTTTGCTATCATCTATAACTCCGCTATGGTTAGTTTTGCCGAGCGGAAAAGGGAATTTGCCTCCTTAAGGGTGTTGGGCTTTAGGACCCAGGACGTTTCCGGCTTAGTGTTTAAGGAAATTCTCTTGCAGTCTTTATTGGGTATCGTTTTAGGCCTGCCCTTTGGTCGCCTGATGGCCCAAGGGTATGTGAAAGCAATCAATACCGACCTTTATAGTCTGCCGGTGGTGGTCTATCCCTCAACCTATCTGTACTCAATAATGGGCGGTATATTTTTTATCCTTGCGGCTTACCTGTTCGTTGTCAGAGGTGTTAAGCGATTAGATATAGTAGAATCGCTAAAGAACAGGGAATAATGGAGGTATTTTTATGAAGGGCAAAAAGAGGTTTTTTTTAGGAGCCGGGCTTGTCATACTGATGATATTGTCGGGGTTAGCTCTTAGCCATGGTGGCATAGAAGTCGAAACAGTGCAAATAGCAAAGGGCGAAATCAGACAAACCGTGGAAGAGATTGGCTATGTGCAGCCATCAACAGAGTTTAACCTCTATACCACCCAGAGTGCGAGGGTTGTACAAGTACCTGTTAAATCGGGCCAAGCTGTGACCAAAGACCAACCCCTGGTATTTCTGGAAAACTTGGATCTGGCAGCACAATTAACCGATCTGCATGCCCAATTAGCACAGGCCGCAACTGCTGTTAATACTGCTAAAGCGGCCCAGCAGCGGGCTCAACTGGTACTACAGGACGCCCAGGGGGATCTTGCCAGATCGGAAGAATTATTTAACGCCGGGGCGGCAACCAAAGTAGAATTGGAAAAGGCTAAATTGCTGGTGGATACCAGTAACCAAAATGTCGATGAGGCAAATTCCCAGTTGGAAAGTGCGTTAGTCGTGCATGCCGGGCTTAACCAGTCCTTGCAACAGCTAAATGCTAAGGAGCAGCAGTTAGTTGTAAAAAGCCCCATCAAGGGAACACTGTTGGCGATACCGGCAGAACAAGAGCAGGTGTTAAGCCAAGGTGCTTTACTAGCCACCGTGGCGGTGGCTGGACAATTAGAAATCAAGGCAGATATTTTGGGTGATGACCTGAGGGATATTAAGTTAGGCCAAAATGTTGTTATCACAGCTCCGGTGCTGGGACAAAAGGTGCTGGAGGGTCAAGTAAAAGAAATTTACCCCCGTGCAGAAGAGAAGGAATCTGCCCTAGGGATTACCCAACGCCGGGTACCAGTAATCATTACATTGCCGGATGCTTCCTTATTAAAACCGGGCTATGAAGTTAAGGCAGCCATAGAAACGGACAAAAGGCAAAATACTGTACTGGTACCAATAGAAGCTGTCCGTACAACAACTGACGGTCAAAAGCAGGTTATGATTGTAGTAAATAATCGAGTAAAATATCGCAGCATTCGTACGGGAATTAGCGATAAAAACAATTTACAAGTAATAGAGGGTCTAGCAATAGGGGATATCGTTATAAAGGACGGCAGTTTAGACTTAAAAGAGAGCGCGAAGGTAAGATGATAAAGTACGATTGTTTTTAGTAATAACCGAAATGTTCCAGGTCAAGAATCGCCAACGGATTCTTCTCAATCTGGGTCGCCTGGAGGAGTTGCAAGGAAGGTCAAATTGACCCCAGGTGGGTGACAAGGGACATCCCGAAAGCACCGGGATAAACCGACATAGAGTAGGGATGAAAGAGCCCACGATGGCTGGTAAGCCGTTATCGTGGGCAAGTCTTATATGCATATTTTCTATTTCGCTTTATAAGTTAGTCATGTAAAATAGCAACTGCCCGAACGGGTGCTCCATCGGAATTGTTATATTTTATTGGAAGAGCACAAAATGTAAATAATTCATCTCCAACCTGTCCTAAACAAGTTAAATTTTCAATGATAACGATATCCGTTTCAGCAAATAGTTTTCGATGAATTGTCAAGTTTTCATCAAAAATAGGGTCAATACCGATTACATCTAAACCAACGCCCTTTTTTTTAGTACGAATTAGATATTCAGCCACATCTTCTGTAATAAACGGATAATCTCCAAAATAAGCACTTGTTCCCCAATATCTGTCCCAACCCGTATAGAACAAAATAAATTCCGCTTGATTAGCTTTTTCTTTGATAGGCTCAATATAGCTCATGGTAATCCGTTGGCCTTCTTGTACGTTACTGCAATTTATGACTAAACCCACTCCGATAAATTGTTCTGCTGGGAATGAATCTAAGGTAGTTTTTTCAGCAAATAAATGTGCCGGTGCATCCATATGCGTTCCCGTATGAGAAAACATGGTTAACAAAGTTTCTCTAAAACCGTTTTTCTCATATGTATTGGCAACCTCTAATTTTGGTCTATCTGTGCCTGGGTAGACGGGCATATTTTCATAAATAGTGTGAGTGAGGTCGATTACTCGCATAAAATTTCCCCCGCTGATGGTGATGCATTACCAATCTAGGTTCTTCTCAAATAAGGACCTTGCCTTATTGTTTTTTAAATTTCTTACTAACATACTGTTTAGCTGCTTCCGATAACATCTCTTCCCATGATGAAAAGTCACTAAATTTTACTACATGGGAATCAATTTCTGCATCAGGGATAGACTTAAGGTCTTCATGTGAGTTGACTTGAAAGCCACCTGCAGTTAGGAAATCATTAAAAGAATTATACTTTGTATGCTTTTCCATAAAATCAGATGTAAAGACATCGGAAAAGGGTACTAAACTTTCACTCAAAATACTCAACCCTCTCTATCGATAATATACATTACGTATTATCATTTTTCTACAAAGAGAGGATGTTCCCTTTAACGAATAATGTCGAAAGATAAATATATAGAAATGGGAAAGTAGTAACAATTATAATTATTACCCCTTGTTAAATGCTAACAAACTGTGTTAAGATAACAAATGTCGCCGCAAGGTGACAAACAAAAATTACCACTTGCAGCGAACGCAGAAAAAGTGGTAAGATATGATTCCACCGCCGATAAGGCAGTGAACAAACTACCAAAAACTTGCACTTGAAACACAGTGAAAGACATGGTAAGATAAGCTTCCGGTCGCGAGATCGGGACAAGCAAACCGGTCTTTGAAAACTAAACAGCAGATGATGGATGAAAAACAGGTCAAGTCAAAAGTCATCGTTAAGATGAAACTAAGACGACCACAAAAAACATCCTCGTCAAGCGTTATAACCCCCTAAAGGGGGCAAGAAGACG
>NZ_CEVWQM010000035.1:0-25892 GCF_982386235.1 Desulfotomaculum sp.
AAGGTGTGTAACCCTGCTATTATTCCTGGTACTACTTTCATTTTTTTCTTAAACCAGTTCTGTATTATTCTAACGGCTTCGTTCATAAACTCTTTTAACATTTTGCGGTATTTCTGAAATACAGCACGTAATCCTTCATCAATTGTAAAAATTATATGACGATGATTCACCTGAAGAACGTCCTCCGCCATCAAGCGGCTCCATTCTTCTGTTTCTCCGCTTGAGCAGGTTGTGCAAAATCTACCCTTACAACGATAAGGAACTATCTTAATATCATGGCATCCCTCACAAACAAAGAACTTAAACCCATGCTTGGGGTCCCCACACCCTCTAAATTTATCAATTTCTTTTATTACTACGGATCTTATACGATAACTGTATTTCTTTACAAATGCATCCCAATGTCCGTGGTGATCGAAAAATATCTGTTTTAATATATTTGTTTCCATATCCTAAGAGTAGCAAAAAATTGCAAGTAAAAGGACCCCTAAAACTTATACTTTCTGAATAAAATAAAAAAACCGCCTAGTGTTAGCGGTTCTCATTCATAAAAGGCGATGTTTCAAGGCTAACGCCACTACACCTGCTTCATCATGATCCTGCGCTTTAAAGGCTTCCCCAATAATACTTTACGCCTATTCCAGTTTTTCCCCTGAAAGAGGCGTTTAGGTAATCTATCAAATTTCCAGGTTGGTAAACCATTTACTTTCTCATGCAGCCCCTGGGAATCAAAACCCAACCTTGCTTCTAAAGTAATCTTGATTACATACCTTGCCTTTTGAATATAAAAAGAAAAAGGAATAACCTCAATTGAACGTTTCGGTCAATCTATCCGGCAATGGAGAAAGAGGCATCCCTTAATGATGATGTATATTAGAAGCGAGGTCTATCAGGACGACGGAAACAATCTCTTCATTGTCTCATTCGTATAGTTTGATTAACTGATACGGGCTGTTATTATTCAGTACCCAAAGCTCTAAAGTCATAAGGCACCACAATTTTCAAGTCCTTATGTGGAACAAATTTGAAGTCGGCAGGATTCCTGGTGTAGAGCGGAAGCTTATAGTGAATAGCCGTGGCCGCTATATAACAATCCTCCACATGATCCCGGCGGTACTCTGCCGATTGTCTGGACAGCTTAGCAGCTATCTCAGCAACCTCTGCATCCGTGTCCGGGATGTCGCAAAATCCAGGAATTAGTGTTTTGATCCGCTCTTCTTCCTGCAGAGAAATGTTAGGGTATTGGAGGAGTTCCTTTAAGATATGACAGGAAATAAAGGTAACAACATCTTCCGTGATTAGCATCGTTATCAATTTAACCGCATTTTCGTTATTATAAGCCTGTTCCAGGCTTTTTGGACGGGAGCGTCGATGCGCCCGGATCCAATCCACCAAAATTAATGTATCAAGAATAACTTGTTTCATTCTCTTACCTGTCAAAGAAAGATGTATCTTTATTTTCCCACATTCCCAGTAGGCCCATGGCTGCCTTCATGCGTCGCTTCATCCTAGCGGCCTTAATGGGTGATTTCACCCAAAGTTGGATACTTGGTCCCGCAGTTACTTTTACTTTATCCGAAACATCAGCGATTTCTGATGCATTATTATCCCGTATTCTAAATTTCTTAGCCATTAACACCAACCTCCTTATTTAGTTACCTTCCGCTAGATTTAAAGATGATATCATAGTTGTAATGGCAAATAACTAAATCTTCCTTTGTCAAGGTTTTTTCTCCTAGATCTATTATATCATACTGTGTTTCTTCGGTTATTTTTCTCTTCTGAAAAACATTTCACTCTAAATTGATTAAATATTGTGCATACACTAACCTATGCATACCCGTCCACCTGAACCCCTCTGGCATCTTCCAACTGTGCAGCCAATTTATCCAATTCCTCATATTCAATCTCCCGCTCCTGACCTGTCCGCTTATCCTTCAATACCACCTTAAGTCTCGGCGGTGGTTCTTTAATTACTATTTGAACGGGATAGTTCAAGGCATGGGCCAGGTGGTTGAGACGTTCAACAGCTCGGTTTAATTCTTTTCTTAGTTGGTTTTGGTCCCGCCCCTGGGCTTGCATAAGGGTTTCTGCTATTCCTGCCTTGGGCCTTACGGATGGGTCAAGGGAGCGCATCATGTCGCTCATGATGATGGATTGCAGACCACCGGCGCCTATTCTCATTTGGATCACCTCTATTCGACGGGTTTGTCGGTGCCAGACACACAAAAAACGCTTCTCCTGCGTGTCACTTGCTGCACCCGGAATAAAACAACGTTCAGGACGCTTTTTTGATGCAGTGCCTGAACGTTGTGGTTGGTTTATTTTAAGTAATTTAACAGTGAAGTCTTGAGCAGATCCGTGGCTGTCATTAGGGAAGCATTATGGACGAGCTGGTTCTGGGCTATTTCAACGGTTAATTTGGCTATGTCAACCCCTTGAAGCTCTACCAGAATGCCTTTCAATTTAATCTCCTGGTCGTCCAATTGATCCTGTACCGACTGGAGGTGGCGGGTACGGGCACCTACGCCCACCCGGTGCTTGAGTACATCATCATGGGCAATTTCCAGGTTCTTGATCGCGTCATCAAGTTGTTGCATGGGATTTGAGGTGCCGGACGACTTTTCAAAGACTCCCGTACGTTCCCCACCAAATAAAGCGTTATGTCCATTACCAGGCGGCGTACCGCTGGCTAATACTTTAAAATTAGTGACATTATTATTGGCTGTTAACCTGAGATGACCTTCACCATCATCGTCAACCGTGATCGCTAAATTATCAGGCTGCAAGGCATCATTCACGGCCTTCCGCAGGGCAACTTTAACCTCCTCCATTGTCTTAAACCCAGGGGAAAATGAACCCGCGAAAAGATCGTCTGTCAAATCAATTGTCTTTCTCACTTCCTTAGGAGGGTCATTCAAGACTACGTCAAAGATCAAATCATCCGCGGTTTTGAATTCTACTTTATTATCCTGATGATACTTACTGCCGGTAATGTAATTATACGTTACTCCTGCGGCACTCGGATTGGGCAATTTGCCAGGGATTCCCTTATGTACCCCGCCAGATACCCCACCAAATAAAACGTTATATCCGGTATTCGTACCATCGGCTGACACTGTAAAATTAGTGACATTCCCATTGGCTATTAATAGGATATTCCCTTTGCCATCATCGTCAACACTGATGCTAGACCCAAATTTATCCGTTAAGGCCTGCTGCATGACAGATTTGATATCATCAAATGACATAGTCACCGGTAGAGTGCCAGTGGGAAGATAGCCCTTCAAATCAATTTTCACAGGAGATCCATCCAAGGCCACTTCAAACTTCAATTCATCATCCGTGTTAAAGGTTTTACCTCCACTCATATCCGCACTGCCGGTAAGGTAACTACACGGCACTCCTGCAGCGCTATCCTGGACGTCACCATTTCTTAAAGCAGCTACTAAGTCTCCAAGCACCTTAAAGGGACCACCCAGGACCCTGGTCATTGGGTGCCCGGGGTTCAGTGGATCACTGATTTGGTTGGCAGGATTTGAGGGACTGGCCAATTTGCCAAAGACCCCGTCAACAACAGTCCGTTCACCGCCAAATAAAGTGGTATGCCCGGTACTACCGGCGCTGGCTAACACTCTAAAGTCGGCGGCATCATTGTTGGCTTTTAAGATGATATGACCTTTCGCATCATCATCAACAGCAATTGTTCCAGCCCCAAAAGCAGTATCTAAAGCCTGCTGCATGGCCTTTTTAATATCTTCAAACTTATTTAAACCCGGATGTAGGGGTGGCGTACAGGAACCTAAATCAATCTCCTGAACGTTATTCTCATCCAAGGCTACCCTAAACTTCAAATCCTTATCTGTGAGCAGTACGCCCTGACTTAGATCCACCGTGCTGGTAATGTAATTATCCGCTACCCCTGCAGCGACCACCTCGTAGCTATAGCCAAAGATAATTTCCCGGCTGACCAAATTGGTATCGCCTCGGTAGTAGACCTCACCACTGGCAGGATCACGGTAAAAGGGTGGCTGAGCATTTTTGCGACCAGAGAATAAATATTTCCCCCCCAGTGAACTATTGGCTAAGTCCACTAAGGCATCGATTTGCTTATCTATCTGTAAGGCAATCGCTTCCCTATCTTGCTGTGACTTCGTTCCGTTGGCAGCATCCAGGGCCAGTATTTTGGCATCCTGCAAGGCCTTGCCCAATGTATTCAGAGCAGAGTCACTTTGGTTGAGGTAGGCCAAACCATCCTCAATGTTGCGGCTATATTGTTCGTTTCTGGTCAGGGTGCCATTTACAGACATCAGATAGCTGATTTGAGCGGGGTCATCCGAGGGTCTGTTGATGGTCTTGCCAGTGGCAGCTTGCTCTTGATATTTAGCAGCCCTCTGTAAATTGTTTTGAATATAATTGCGTAGGTTGTTACCCAAAAGGCTGGTGGAAATTCGCAGCATTTCATCTCACCTCTCTAGCGGATACGATTGATCAAGTAATCCAGCATTTCATCCTGCATGGAGAGCATCCGGGCACAGGCTTGGTAGCCGTACTGGTACTGAATTACTTTGGTTAATTCTTCATCAAGGTTAACACCGGAGACAGACTGCCTCAGGGCCTCGATCTGTTGGCCAATGGCCTGCTGGTTTTCCAGCATATGGTCATGGTGCTTCGAACTGGCACCTACCTGGGCTACGAGTCCCTGAAAATAGTTTTCAAAGGTATCCCCCAGAACAGTTATGCTCTTTGGCCCACCAAGGAGAAATTCCAGCCCCTCTTTATTCGAACCAACACCATCTACTTTCAGGATGCCATCCCCTTTATTGAGAGTGAAAGCAAGATGCCCTAAGCCGTCATCGCCAACACTCACTTCACCCTTGCCAAATTTATGATCCAAGGCCTTTTGGATGGCTGCTTTTATTTCACCAAAGGTCCTATCTCCCAGGGCCAATTCCCCATCAAGATACAGGTCAATTTCCTGCTTATTGCCGTTGGGCAGCTCTACAGTAAACCTGGTTTGGGACAAATCCGTAAAGATTCTGCCATTTCTTAGATCTGCACTTCCTGTCAGGGTTCGAATAGGGGTATTGCCCAGTTGAGCCACGGACAGTGCATTTTCACCGATGATTACTTGAGGATTATTTTTTACCTCTTCACCGAGAGAAATATCGGCAGCTCCATTGCCTGTAAAAAAGCTGAATGGTTTGGTGAGTTCTGCCGGTCCGGGCAACCCGGACCTCTCATTCACTCTCTCAATAATAGACTTGGCTAACAAGTCCAACTGATTAATCACAGCAAGGTTCTCTAACCTTGCTGATTCCTGCGCCAAAATACTTCCTTTGCCGGCTCCTTCCGGGGCTTTGTTGAAGTATTCCGCCATGACGGTAAGGTTGGTAACGGCTTTGCCATTCACGGCCAGGTAGTTCTCATTACCATCCTTTCCGGCGTTGGTAATTAAGGATAGCTTGGAAGTGATCGCTTTGCCATTGGCATCACTCTTGACCAGCAAGCAAGGGGACTCAATAAATCGGACTTCGATCCCGCCATTGTCCTGCAGGTTCACCGTGATCTGTCCGAATGTTGCCAGTTCGTCAAGGAGCAGATCCCGTTGATCCATGAGATCGTTTGGTTGGCCTCCGTTACCCTTGACGTTAATGATTGTATTCGACAGATCTGCTATGCGGGAAGTAATAAGGTTAACCTGATCCACTTGATACTGCAGTGAACCGGGAACGGATTTGTCAATATTAGACAGTTGCGCGTGCATCTGTCTGAAGATGGTGGCCAACTCATCACCGGTCTCCTTGACGGCTTTCTTAACACCGGGGTCCTGGGGCGAATTATTTAAGTTTTGCCAATCGTTAAAGAACTCCAACAGGGTTTTCTGTAGGCCTCTGCCGTCCGGCTCCAGAAAAACGGCTTCTGTCTGTTTAGCCAGCTCTAGTTTTTTTGCCCAGTAGCCTCCAAAGCTATTTGAATCACGCATCTGTACATCCAGATAGTAATCACGGATACGTCTAACTTCTTTGACATCCGAACCGGTACCCAATTGGCCCGGTGTCATACTGGTTAGATAATCCGGGCGTGTAAAGGGGTCGGAGGGAGAAATTACTGCTTCCTGTCTGGAGTAGCCCGGAGTATTGGTGTTGCTAATATTGTGGCCGGTGACATCCATGGCTTTGCGGTAGACCTGGGTGCCACGTTTTGCAATTTCTAAGCCGAACCATGTGCTGGTCATTGTAAAACCACCTTTTTAACTCATTCGACGGTGCCAGACACCTGGCTAGTCTTTTTAGATCGTTTTATTTAAAATCGACGTTGCGGGAGTATTATCGGTAGTTTGACCGGTCGGGTTGTAGGTCGATTTTATTGGTTTTATTGTTTTTAACAGTACTTCGTTAAAATTCATAGCTTGTTTCGTAAGTATTGCATTTATTTCTACCAAATTCTGAATGATTGCTGTTATTTCCCTTAGGCTTTCGGCAGCTCTATTTAAATCCTGCACCAGGTGTTGCGGTGCATGGGCTATGGTCCTCGTTAAAGTCGTTCCCTTGGGTAGTTTTAACCCTTCTTCCAGGGCAGTTTGGAGTGTCTCCCTTTGAGCATCCAGGGTCTTGATCTGACGGGAAACCAACGCCAGTTCCTTGAGAATCTCCTTAATGGCGTCCAGATCATTGGCCCGGAGGGCTTGGTTGTGTTGCTCCGTTGCTTGGAGCATTTTATTTAGTTCTTCGTTTAGTTCTCTAAGAAGGTCTTTTAGGTTAAAAAATAAAGACTCCATCTGCACCATCCTTTAAATCTCTTTGTCCAGGAGCCTCTCTCGTAATATTCCATCTGCAATTTTATGGGCATCGGGCTTGTAGGTACCGGCCTGAATTTCATTTTTAAATTTATCAACCAAATCTTGCCGTACTTCTGGCAGCTCTTTGAGGGCATTTTCAATTTCTTTTTTGAATTTGGCCTCTTGGGAAAGCTGCACGGAATCACCTGCAGACGGATTTGCTTTATTGGTCTTGCTTTTATCCACTTTATTTTGCTGATAGGCCTTGAATATTTCACCAGTCGGTTTGAAACCGTTGATTTTCATAGCAATCACCCTGTTTCTTCCTCTAACTTATCTATTCTATATATTCGGCAGTTCAAGGCCTTAACTTTATATTAAATTTTAAAATTGTGCTTGAATTTCTTGGGCAATTTGTGGTAATGGAATCATTTTGAGGGCTGCCCCTAAATCCGCGGCGGCTTTGGGCATACCGTAGACCACGCAGGTGCTTTGATGTTCGGCAAGGGTGGGACCACCCTTTTCTTTGATGGCCAGCATACCCTGGGCACCGTCCCGGCCCATGCCTGTGAGCAATACACCCAGGGCGCGACAGCCATAAACCTCGGCGGCAGATTTCATGACCCAGTCCACCGAGGGGCGAAAGCCACCTGGTTTGAGGCCGGCACCAAAATTACTAAGGCTAATGGAAGCACCATTGCCCCTAGCGATAAAGTTTAAATCATAGCCCGCCGGTGCCACCAGTACCTGACCGGCTTTTATTAGATCGCCTTCTTCGGCATGGCGTACGGTAATTTCACTTTTCCTGTCCAAATGCTCCGCCATGGACTTGGAGAAACCCACCGGAATATGCTGCACGATGACCACCCCGGCGGGCAGCTGGGCGGGCAAGTAAGGGATGATCTGCTGCAGGGCTGCCGGTCCGCCGGTGGAGCAGCCAATGACCACCAGGTCGATCTGACCGCAGCGTAATTTACTGGGTGCCGGGGCAGCGGATCGCTGGGTAGGGGATGCAGTGGGCTTAGGTTTTGCCGGGGGAGTGGTTAGATTGGGCCGCACCCGGCGCAAGGATACTCTGGCTGCTACCTTTATTTTGGCTTTTAACTCCTCCACCATCTTAGGCAGTTCCGTTGAGTTAGTAGGTTTAGCAACAAAGTCCACCGCTCCGGCGGACAAGGCATCCATGGTGGCCCTGGCCCCTTCGTGGGTGTGGGCACTGAGCATGACCGTCGGTGTGGGACGCTCCAGCATCATGCGCCGTAAGGTGGCTATGCCGTCCAGCTTGGGCATTTCGACATCCAGGGTTACCACATCGGGCCGTAGGGATTTGATTTGCTGCAGGGCCTCCAGGCCATCGGCAGCACTGCCAATGACTTGGATTTCCTTGTCTTCCCCCAGCAAGCGGCTGATCAGCCGCCTCATTAAAGAGGAATCATCTACTACCAGGACTTTAACCGGCAGCATAGGCTACCTCCTCAGTTCCCAATGTTTTTACCAGACCCCGAACATCAACAATGAGGGCTACTTTGCCATCTCCCAGGATGCAGGCACCGGAAAGTCCTTGGATCTGACCCAGGTAGTCTCCCATGGACTTAATAACGATTTCCTGTTCTCCCAGAAGTTTATCCACCACCATGGCCACTCGCCGATCACCGGACCCTAGAATAACCACATACATCTTGTTGGATTCCTCGTAGTCGGCGGCATTAAAGAGCCTTCCCATCCGGGCCAGAGGCAGAATTTTATCCCGCACCACAATGACTTCGTTGTTGCCGATGCAACGAATTTCCTCTTCATTGATACGCATGGTTTCTGACACATTGGTTAAAGGAAAAGCATAAACCTGCTGACCCAAGGTTACCATCAGGGCACGAATAATCGCTAACGTCAAGGGTAAGCGAATGGTGGTGGTGGTACCGGCACCTAGCTTGGTATCCAACTCCACGATGCCGTTAATTTGCTCAATGGCCGTGTTGACCACATCCATGCCCACGCCACGGCCGGACAGGTCGCTAACTTCGTTATTTTTAGTGGAAAGGCCCGCTCTAAAGATTAGCTGCAAAGCCTCCCGGTCACTCATGCGCTCGGCGGTTTCCTCATCCACAAAGCCCATTTCCACTGCCTTGTTACGAATTTTGTTTACATCCATGCCCCGGCCATCGTCCTTGACCGTGATCACGATATGACTTTCTGCATAGGAAGCCTTTAGCAATAGGGTACCCATGGCTGGTTTCCCCGCAGCCTGCCTCTCTGCCGGGGATTCAATACCATGGTCAATGGAGTTGCGAATCAAGTGAATCAGAGGATCGCCAATGACCTCGATAACATTACGATCCAGTTCGGTTTCTTTGCCTTCCATGACAAAGTTGATTTCTTTGCCTAGCTTTTGGGCAGTATCCCTGACCATGCGGGGGAAGCGGTTGAATAACTGTTCCACCGGCAGCATGCGGGCCTTCATGATTTGTTCCTGTAAATCTCCGGTAACCTGGCCTAGATGATTCGAAATTTCGTTAATGACCTCCACCATTTCGTCAGAGCCAAAGCGTGACTCGAAAATCTCGGCAAAACGATTGAGGCGGGTACGATCAATAACCAGCTCACCCACCAGGTTCATTAAATTATCTAATTTGGTTACATCTACCCGAACTGTTTTTATGGCTTTAATGTGTTCCGGTTTTACTGCATTACTTTCCGGACTAGCCGGGTGGTTTGAAGTCAGTTTTTCCTTAATTTCTGCTTGCTCCACCTGGACTTCGACTTCGTTACTATTTAATACTACCGGCTCAATCTCCACTTGGCTTACTTCAGAAATGGTCATAACCAAATTTTTAATATGGTCTGCTTCTTCCTTGGCCACCAACAATACCTGGAAGCCAAGGTCATACTTACCCTCTTGAATATCTTCCGCAGAGGGTTCGCTTTTAATGATTTCCCCTTCTTGCTGTAGGGTCTCAAAGACAAGAAAGGCCCGGACGTTTTTCATTTGACAATCCCGGTCAATATCTACGGCAACCCGATAGCATTGAAAACCCCGAAGCTCTGCTTCACGAATTACATTCTCTTCCACATCCGTGATGGCCAGCCATTGTCTGTCTATGGCCGCAGGATCAGCGGTGACAGGCTGTACAGGTGCAGCTTCGGAGGTAGTATTGGGTACCGCAGCTTTGGCTGTGGTGCTGCTTACTTCAACAAAGACCTTTATTTTCTCAACCACGGCTGTGATGTCTGCCCCAGAACCATCCCCTGTGACCTCATCCCGCAAGACCTTGAGGGTATCCAGGGCTTCAAAGAGTACATTGACCATTTCAGAGGTAACATGAATTTCTCCATGGCGAATTTTATCAAAAAGATTTTCCATCTCGTGGGTTAGGCTGGTCATATTCTGATAGCCCATAATTCCTGATGAGCCCTTGATGGTGTGGGCAGCCCGAAAAATCTCTTGGATGATGTCTTGGTTGCTTTCATCTCGCTCCAGTGCCAGCAAACCATCATTGATAACTTGTATTTTTTCTTCCAGTTCATCGATAAATACACCGATTTCCAGATCTGAAAACACACCTACCCCCCCTATACCTAGCTTGCAGTAATATTTGCCTGCAGCAGCTGATCTTTTTCTTCCTCCATGAGGATTTTATTTTGATCTAACAGAATAACCAATCTCTCTTCTAAAATGGCAATACCCCTAATATATGCTGCTTCAATGCCATTCACCACTGGCGGCGGGGGTTCGATGCCGTTAATCGGTATGCGGAGTACCTCCTGTACTAAATCAACGATAACCCCGATGGTTTGGCCGGAAACTTCAACAATAATAATTCGACTGTTTTGGGTTTGCTCATTTTGACCCAACCCAAAGCGTTTGGCCAAATCAATCACTGGGATAATATGACCTCGTAGGTTGATCACTCCTTCAACAAAGTGAGGAGCCCGGGGGATTTTGGTGATGCTTTCCATGCGAATAATTTCAAAGACAGCATTAATATCCACGCCGTACACCTGGCCCATCAATTGAAAAACAACGGTCTGCTCTTCCTGGCTGATTTGGTTAAAATTAGTCATCTGGGATCACTCCTTATTTTGGCTGGCAGGAAGGATATTTTCTTCCTTGTTAGCCTCTGGTTCCACTTCCTGATACTTGGACCGAATCACAATAATATCTACTCGGCGGTTCTCTTGGCGGTGAGCGTCTGAATCATTGGGTTTCCTTGGCCTGTATTCGCCATAGCCACTGGCTGAAAGTCGTCCCGGCGGGATTTTACTATCATTAATCAGGCGATGCACTACACTGGCGGAGCGGGCTAGGGAAAGTTCCCAGTTGGATGGAAATTTACTGGTTCTAATGGGCAAATTATCCGTATGGCCCTCTACCCGAATGTAGTTTGTAGTTTGGTTGAGAATACCTCCCACCTTATCTACAATTTCTCTGGAGTTGTTGGTTATCTCCGCACTGCCTAAGGGAAACAACACAACGTCCTGAAAGCTAATGACCACTCCTCTTTCTTCAATGTCCACAGAAACTTTGCCAGCCAGGCCGTTTTCTTTAACATATTGGTCAATCTGCTGGCGAATTTTTTCCAATTGTTGTTGTTCTATTTCTTCAATGGCAGTGGACAATTCTTTATTTTCACTTACACCTGGCACCATGGACGGACCAGCGCTTTCCATAATACTGGAGCTGCCCCCCATGGTCTTGGCCAGGGAAGAGGCAATGGCATGGTACTTGTTGGCATCAATCTTACTGAGGGTGTACATAACTACAAAAAAGATTAACAGCAGGGTAATTAAATCTGCGTAAGTAATTAGCCATCTTTCACTCGTTTCCTTCTCCGATTCTTGTCGTCTTCTTTTCATTACTTATCACCTTCATCATCCTGGGCTCGCTTGCTTTCTCCTGGTTTGATAAAGGCATTGAGCCTTTCGCGGATAATGGTGGGGTTGTAGCCGGCCTGAAGGGCTAGGATGCCCTCAATCACCATTTCCCGTAAAACCAGTTCCTTTTTGCTCAGGTTCTTTAGCTTGCCACCAATGGGCAGCCAAAAGACGTTGGCCGCTCCAACCCCATAAAGGGTGGCAATGAAGGCCATGGCAATGGCCGGACCCAAACTGTCGGGATCCGACAGGTTTCCTAAGACGTGGACCAAACCCATAACTGTACCAATAATACCCATGGTAGGGGAATAGCCACCGGCCGCTTCAAAGATATGAACACCTACTTGATCTCTATCGTAGGATGAATAAATCTCTGTTTCTAAAATGCTGCGTACCATTTCCGGGTCTGTGCCGTCCACCACCAATTGCATCGCTTTACGAAGGAACGGGTCGTCAATGGTATCCAACTGGCTATCGAGGTACAGAAGTCCTTCTCGGCGAGCCTTTTCTGATAGCTCTATAATTAGGTTAATGGTTTCGGAAAAGTCCGGTACTTTTTTAGTCATGGCTGTTTTAATTAATGTGGGCACTGAAAATACTTCTTTGGTTGAAAAGGCAACCACCGTTGCACCAATGGTTCCACCCACCACAATAATAAAAGCGGCGGGGGCTAACAAAGCACCAACATGCCCCCCTTCTAAAAGGAAGCCTGAAATCAGGCAGACGGTGGCAAATATTATCCCCGCAGGGGCCATTATTTCCAACAAATTCACATCCCTATGTAATTATCTAAATTTACGACTAAACCATGGTAAAATCCTGCATTAAATAGTTAGTTAAGAAATTTGTAGTATATTTTTAGTGAAAAAGCAAATCGCTAATCGGCTCCCAGGCCGTTAACGGCACCATCAAAGAATAAAATCTGCGTGCTTCATACACAACCATTGCTCATGGCCCATGACCGTTGTTTTCAGGGTATAAAACTTGAATTCCTCCTTTGTTAGTATAATATAATAATATAAAACTCCGGACACAATTGACAAGGAAAGAGATGGTATAATGAGAATTTATCTGGTACCCACCGTAAGGAATCTAGAAAAGGATCTCCTCCTTAATAAATCGGTTGTTATGTTTGATATCTTAAGAGCTAGCAGCACAATTTCGACAGCCTTAGCCAATGGCTGCCGAAAAGTCATTCCTGTGGCAGAGGTGGCAGAGGCCTTTGAAGCAGCCCGCCAATTACCTGAGAATACTTTTGTTCTAGGTGGCGAAAGGGGTGCCGTAAAGCTACCTGGTTTTCACCTGGGCAATTCACCCCTGGAGTATCAGACGGAAGTTGTCAAGCAGAAAACGGTTATCTTAACCACCACCAACGGCACCCAAACAATTTGCAGGTCTGCCGAGGGCAGTGGTACCGTGCTTATTGGCAGTTTGCTCAATGCTTCGGCTGTGGCTCACAGTCTGTTAGCCCGGCAACAGGATGTGGTATTGGTCTGTGCCGGCACCAGGGGGAAATTTTCTTTAGAGGATACCTTGGCAGCCGGCCTGGTGATACGGGAAATTGCCAAGGTGGTAGGGACAGAAAAGTCCTTTAATAACAGCAAAGCGGCCTCTCACGAGGAAGTATATTTAGATGAGGTTCCCCTGCTGAACAAGGACTCACTGGTGCTGGAAGACGCTGCCGTGGCCGCCCTACGGCTGGCAGAGTACTATGGTAATCAGACACTGCATGCTCTATATGATTCCTTACACGGGCAAAAACTGGCTCAAATGGGTCTGGCGGCGGACCTTGCTTACTGCGCCCAGATTGATTTATTTGATGTGGTACCGGAGTATAACGAAGGGGAGATTCGATTATCGAAAGCCTTTTGCCCTTAGCTCTATCTACTCTGAAAAAATTACCAGCCATTCGACGGTGCCAGACACTTAGGTTATTGGAAGGCGAATCGCTAAAGACGAATGGCTACACGGCATTGAATATTCTTCAATAATTCGCTATTATATAAACAAGGCTCAGTATTTTGGGGCAGGCTTCGGTACAACCGTAAGCCTGTTTTTATTGGCAAACTCGGGCTGACACCATACCCTAAAGGGCACTTAAAGACTCTCGGGCCCTTTAAGGTATGGCGCCAGCCAAGTTTTCCTAAGCTATGAATGAGGTGATTACCTTGAAAACTTGGTATGTTGAAGATGCTGGCGGGGGCTGCCAGGCCTTTGGTGAAGTGGTTGTATTGGTATGTGAGGAAACGGGGGAAATTTTTTCCGCCAGGGTTCCTGTTACCTGGACCAATAAGATGGGCTGGGAGGAACTGGTCTGCAATCTCATGCGGGAATTGATGGAACAGGCTGGGGCCACGAAAGAGGATGAATACTTGGTCTGCTCCGGCAATATTTTCCACACCTATCACAAGTGGTTAACCGAGCAGGAATATAACTGGCAAACTCACAAAATGGATGGACTGGCCCACCATGCTGCGGAAAATGAATTTCACCGGATGGTGGTTGAAACTGGTTTTCCGATGGATATTAAGCTGGCAGACCGGGACTACCGTACTTATTATAGTGCCATCGAAAAATGGGTTTCCAGTAGCCCTGAGAGGAAAAAAAAGTACTGGAAGGATCGGGAAGTTCGTAAAAAACCCGCCGTACCCAGGTATGTATTAAAGAGCACCATGAACCGGGCACGTACCTGTCAGCACTGCAATAAGACCATCCCTCCCTTTAGCCCAACGGTTGAATTAAAGCATCGGATAGATGGACGCAAAATACGCTACTTCTACCATCCGGACTGTAGTCCCGTGGAACCGCTGAAATCTCAACTGAATCAATTGGAGGTATCTTGGCGAGGTGGCAAACTAACCGGCGTGATGGTTCCCTGTCCAGAAGCTGTTCACTGCAGCATCTGTGGAAAACCGGTGGAACCAGGTCAACGCACCTTTTATGCCTATGAGAATGAACAGTTAGTCTGCTGTCACCCTGCCTGTTTTGACACACCTTGTTCGAATGGCGAGGGCTGTTAAAAAGGCCGTGGACCATAAGCTATTCGTCATTAGCAGTTAGCCATTGGCAAAAAGCTAACGACGAATAGCTAAAAGCACGAAACGACACTGCCTCCGGTGTCGTTTCGTGCTTTTAATGGTAGGTTATATTTTGGGCTTTGGTTCCCTCTAAGATTAACTTTAATTTTGCTAATTCCTCGATGTCCTGGTTGACCTCCACCAACTCTTTTACATGGTTGTAAAGCTTTACCAGCCCACCGGAAACGTTCCGAACCAGTAAAGCGAAGGGCTTGTATTCTTCGCTAAAAATTATAGAGGCCCCTTCTGCCAGTTCGTTAACATCCCCTAAAATAACCAGGTTGCCCTTTTCGGCAATGAGGTTGATAAACTCCCACATCTCCGTTGTAAAGGCAAGGATCAGGCCTTCACCCTGATCCCAGTTAATTTCCAGGACCACTAGGTATTCCGCGGTGTTGGTCACCATCAGGTCCCAGGAGAACCAATAATCAATTTCTTCTCCGCCGTGAAACCTCTCAAACAATTCTGCCATATCCTCCTTTAATGAAGGGACGATGACAACCACCGCTATTTCAGATTCCCCGATAAACTCGGGGAATATCACTTGTTTCAGCAAACCGATCTCCCCTTTTAGGCATAGCTACTTTTATCAACATACAAGACAAACACACAAGACATATATACCACAATCCTATTGTATTGTATAGGAAATATAACAAAAAAATTGGCCATCAGACGTTAGCTCAAGATTCAACGGTGCCAGGCACCTGGGTTACCGTTCTACAAGGGGGTCAGACCCCTTAGCAGCATAAGGCTGATGGCTATCGATTCTTTCTTTGCAGCTTTTTTACCACCGGCACATCGGCTGCGGTAAAGGGGTAGTTGTCCATTTCCTCCGGGGTGACCCAGTGAAAATCCTGACAGTCCTTGGTGGTTGGCTTTTGTCCAAGGTAGCGGCAAAGGTAACATAATAGCAAAATATGTCTTTCCCCATAGCAGTGGGAAATCACTTCAAAAATATCCCCAACCTCTATTTCCATATCGAGTTCTTCTATAATCTCCCTGCGAAGGCCTTCCTTAGGATCTTCAGCATAGTTTAGTTTACCGCCGGGAAATTCCCATTGCAGCCCATGATCGGCATTGCTTTTTCGTTGGGTAATTAAGATTTTATCTTCTCGCTGAATAATGGCGGCTGTGACAACAAGGGTATGCATGACTTCTCCTCTGATTCATTTTACTTTCTATCTTATTTTATCACTTTTGATTTATCTTACCCCAATCCATTATTATTGGTACCAGTGTTTTGCTATGGCAGAGGCTAAAATTGCTAAAGCACCTGGATCATTGAAATAGGCTAAGTGCCCCTTTACCGGGTTGTATTTCTCCAGTTCCCATTGAACATTGCTGTCAGCCCCACAGGTGCAATAACCTACCAAATGGGGACAGGCCACATCCATTCGGCCAGCTAGGTTGGTCCAATGGGCTTCCGTGGGGCGTTGGGACAAAACAGCCCTACTGGCCAGCCACTTGTGGAACCAAAAGATCGGGCTTCCCAGGGTTATAAAGTGCTTTACCTGGTAAACTAGCTCGGGTCTTTGTTGTAAAGCACAGAAGGAAACCATGGACCCTAAACTATAAGCAACCAAAGTAACCGGCGCACTCACCTTTTGCAATGTATGATAAAAGCGACTATTTACCCTCTGATAGGTCTGGTCATCCAACATATAGGAAAAAATATCACCAAAATTATCTGCCACTAGATTGACTATCGTCTCCAGTGGCCCTCGCCCCAGGAACGGATCGATGTAATCTACTCGAAGCAACTTCTCATGTAGATTCTGTTGTAACTGCTCCATTACGCCCCTTTTAAAAATGGCAGAAAACTTCTGCCAACCCTCTCTAGGCTGCGGCACTAAATCGTAATAATATATACCATTAAAACTTAACTGGTCTGGGTCAAGGCCTTTTTTGAATAAGTATGGTTGCAGGTTTTTTTCCCAGGACCGCCAATACTCCCGGTTGTGGTTATGGCCCATGCCGTGGATAAAAAGAATAGTACCCATGCTTCACACCTACTTTCTGTGCTAATCATAGGTTATGTTTTTTCTTTCTATAAGTGACCTTTTGTTGGATCTCTATGATCCATGGGCTTCCCCGGGATTTACATGTTTCGTTTTTAGCAGGCTAATTCTTCTGATAAACCAATCTTGTTTAGCACAAAAAGTAAACAGCTTGAGAAACACTTCCGACGACCAACCAATGGTCAAACAAAAGGCCAGGGTCCCTGCCCCCACCGGGCCACCCAGAAAATAACCGATCGTAACAGCAGCTATTTCTATAATGGTACGAACCACACCAATTCGCCAGCCTGTTAATTTGTAAAGACCCATCATTAAACTATCCCTGGGTCCTGTGCCCATGTTTGCGGTCATATAGACTCCCGTCCCCAAGCCACAGCCCAAAATCCCTATAAGCAAATAAAGGGAGCGAACCAAATAAGCATCCTGGGGCGGCACCCAGCCTGCAGCCATAATCAGGTCAGTAAAAATACCGACAAATATCATATTTAAGATGGTAGCTTGACTTGGTTTAACACCCAGGGGTATGGAACCCACAACGCAAACCAAACCAGTACCAATCATGATCTGCCCAAAGGTAAAGGGCAGGTAATTCGTTAGTCCAAGATGAAGTACATCCCAGGGACTTACGCCCAGTCTTGCCTCTACCAAAAAGTTAATGGCAAAGCCAAAAATAAAAAGGCCTAGCATTAACCAGGACAATCGTAGTAAGTGGAATATAACTCTTTTCATTTTATGATTCCTCACTTAACAGTTAGCTGTTCGTTTTTGGCGACCTTGAAAAATGGCCATCAGCCTTCCGCCTTAAGATTTTTTTGCTGTCCTCAGGATGACACAGGTTTTTTATCTTCTGCTGGTGCCTCTGGCGGAATGGAAGTCTTTTAGCTTATTGCCTTTAATATCGAATGGTTTAATTAAATTCTAGTACCTAGGTGACAAAAAGTAAATAGAAAACGGCCTGTCCCAAGGCCGTTTTCTATTTATCCTCTAAAACACCGATTAAATCCTCCCATTGATGCAGCAAGTGATCCGGTTCAAACCGCAGGAGTTTAGATGCCTCTGCCATCCCCCAACTGACACCGATGGCAGTTACCCCGGCAGCTTTGGCGGACATAAGGTCAAAGGGACTGTCTCCGATGTAGGCAGCACCTGCCTGGGGGACTTGCATTTGCTGCAGAGCCGTTAGGATGGGGTCTGGTTGTGGTTTATGTCGGGTCACATCATCCGCACCTATCAATACTTCTATATATCGGTCAAAACCTAAAAAACGGGTACTGCGCAGAGCCACATGATTGGATTTGGAGGTGACAACGCCCATTCTCACACCCCTTTGACGCAGGTTTTCCAGCATGGACAAAGTACCAGGGTAGGCTTTGGTCTTGGCATCATGTTCAATGGCATAATGCTGCTGGTATAAACGAAAGAAATCTCTGTGCCTTTCCTCCCCGGCAAACTTCTTGCCAATTTCAACCAGCGGTAAACCAATACATTTCATAACTTCGCCGTTGTACCAGGGTATCTCCATTTCCTGAAAAACCTTTTCATAGGTGCTTTGAATCAAAGGCAGTGAGTCAATTAATGTACCGTCTAAATCGAATAGTATTGTTTTGATTTTCATTTGTGACGCCTCCCTTTCGTATCATGTGTATTGTACTACGAATAAGAGACAAAAAGAAAGCTGTCAGCCTTCCGTCATCAGCAGCTTTAAAGGCCCTGGAAGATAGGCACAATATTTTTTCTAAAGTTATCATTACACCGATAAGCTCATGTATGATCTTCCCTTTTCTGGATATAATAACTCCGGATAGGGGGTGAGCTAAATGCCAAGTATCAAATGCAATGTAACCGAGTGTGCCTATAACTCCAATGTTATGTGTGATGCTCCAATGATTCAAGTAAACCATAGCGGTAGCGAGCAGCCCAGCACCTCTGAAGAAACACAATGTGATACCTTCAAACCTAGATAGTAAATTGGTAAATTTTTATACCGCACAAAGCCAGTCAATTTTTTGACTGGCTTTAATTTTTTGGAACCATTTAACATTTGATGCAATACTATATAGCAAGCTTAATATAGGAGGTTTGATATACAATGGCTGACAATTTAGAGGTCCAAGAGATGCAGATGCTGAGTCATCATATGCCTACGCCGATGGCTCCAACTTTTATGCAGCGTCTTTGCCAGTTGCTTAATCAGCGTGTTAATGTTTTCCTGAATTGCGAAGGAGCCTCTGCTCCTTTAACCGGCACTTTGCATGCCGTGGGTCAGGATTACATTGAGCTAACTAGCGGTACCAACGCTCAAACCCAAGTAACCCTGGTTCCCTTATGGAATATTTGCTCTGTCAATGCTGCCGGCGCAATGAATGATGTATGCCCACCACCCACAACCCCCTGGCCTACACAACCACCTATCTGTCCACCTACCTGTCCACCTGGACCAAAGCCTGGTTGCCCGATGCCGCCCGGTCCGGGACATTGCCCCTCTGGCATGGTCGGTGGTATGCCCGGCATGATGCCTGGAATGCCCGGAATGCCTGGAATGCCTGGAATGCCTGGTTTTATGGATGTTAAGAAGGAAGAAGAAGAAGAAAAATAAGTACCCATATGAAAACCAGCCGTCTAGGAACGGCTGGTTTTTGAGTTTATTCTACTTTTTCAAATTCTTCCCTGCCCACACCACAAACGGGGCAGGCCTCTGGAGGTTCACTACCTTCATGGGTATATTCACAAACCTTGCATCGCCAGGTAGTAACATTCTTTACTCTATCGCCCTTAGACGGTTGATTTTTTAATTGATGATATTGGGCATAGGTCATGGGTTCCCCGTTATCTCTTGCACGGCCACAAAGAACTTCTCCCACAAACAAAGTATGGGTGCCTAAATCGATACTCCCCACCACTTTACATTCCAAACTGGCCAGGCAATCATTTATCCGAGGTAACCCTTCACTGCCCAGCTCATAGTCCACTTCCGCAAACTTGTCCACTTCCCTCCCTGAGCGAAAGCCAAAGTTTTTGACTAAGGGCATCCCATCCTGTCTTAAAATGTTTACAGAAAAGACGCCGCTTTCTGAAATGTATTCATGTGTAAGGTTATTTTTGTTAATACCCACAGCTATTTGCACCGGGTCAGAGGTAATCTGAAACACCGTGTTGGCGCATTGGCCGTTTAGTTTATCTCCCTTGCGGGATGAAACAATGTAAAGTCCGTAAGAAATAGCCCTCAGTGCTTTATTAACATCAGCCAGACAGTCATTAGCCGACTCTTTTTCCTCTGTTTTTTCAAAAAGAGATGCATCTACCCCGCAAATGGGACATGACTCAGGTGGTTCTTTTCCTTCACTGATATAGCCGCATACTGTACAACGCCATTTGCTCATTTGTTCACCCTCCATTCTTATTTATTCCCATCCTACCATGAACTATGAACAAATCTATGGCAGCAGTATTAAAAAAACCTTACAAAAAGGAACCCCCTAAAAAACATTACTATGAAAACCTTTTCTTTTTCCAGCGGCGGTACAGGCAACGATAAAAACCAGAAGTTTCCAGAGAGCATCCCACCATGGCTTTTAATATCTGCCAACATCATGGTATAATTTACTTTACCCTATGGTAAATAGTGGAACTACAAAAGATCAAGGCTCATGGCCGCTATCTTTTAGGATAGTATTGTTAACAACATAAAGTCTATTAGAAATGAGGACACCAAATGAATCAAGCTGCTAATTTAAAGGAAATTACCATGTACACGGACGGTGCCTGTTCGGGCAACCCAGGTCCCGGTGGCTATGGTGTGGTCATGCTTTACAAAGGGCATCGTAAGGAATTGTCCGCCGGTTATCGGAATACCACCAACAACCGCATGGAAATGTTGGCTGTTATCATTGGCTTGGAAACACTAAAGGAAAAATGTAACGTCACCCTTTATACCGACTCACAGTATGTTGTCAATGCCATTGAAAAGGGTTGGGCTAAAAAGTGGCGGGCCAACGGTTGGATGCGCAATAAAAAAGAACCTGCCCTCAATGCGGATTTATGGGAAAGAATGCTGGGGCTCTGCAATTTCCATCAAGTTAAATTCATCTGGGTCAAGGGACATGCGGGGAATCCCGAAAATGAGCGCTGCGATCAATTGGCTGTGGAAGCTTCTAAACAGCCAAACCTCCCTGAGGACGTAAGATAAGACCATAAAAAATACGGTTGAAAATATAAGTAACCGGCATAAAATAATACAAACTCTTAGTGAGCATGGAATGGAGGATTCGTAATGAATAGCAATATTAAAAACCGGGATGAAATAGAAGAACAGTTTAAATGGGACTTACGTGTCATGTACAAAAGTACAGAGGAAGTTAAACAAGATCTGCTTAAAATCAAAACGCAGCTCGAACAGTTTAAACAGTATCAAGGCAAGCTTACTAACAAGGAAACCATTTGGGAGGCATTGGTATTACTGGATCAGCTGGATCAAGTAATGGAAAAAAGCTATTCCTACTCCCATATGAAATTGGACGAGGATAATGCCAACACCCAGTCCCTGGCCCTTTTTGATCAGGTAAAAAGCCTCTATGTACTCTATCGTGAAACCACCAGCTTCTTTGTGCCAGAACTGATGAAACTTGATTTGCAACAGCTCAATCGTTTTGCCGAAGATGACCGTTTTACCGATTACCGTCATTTCATTAAAGAAATTGGCAGAAACAAAGAACATATTCTATCCGATACCGAGGAAAAACTGCTTTCCTCCTTTGGCGAAATCGCCGGAGCACCGAAAAGTATTTTTCAGACCTTAAACAATGCCGATCTTAAATTTGGTCAGGTGAAAAATGAAAATAATGAGTCGGTTGAGCTAACCCATGGCCGTTATTTAAGTTTAATCCAAAGCAATAATCGAGATGTGCGTAAATCGGCTTACAACGAATTGTATCGGGTTTACAGATCCTTTAAAAATACCATTGCCCAAACCTTTATTAATTCTGTCAAGAAGGATTGCCTCTATGCCCGTCTGCGTAAATACAATAGTGCCCTGGAAGCCAGCACCTTCGCAGATAATGTTGATGTTTCGGTTTGCAACAACCTGATTGACTCTATTCGCAATAATGTCTCGCTGCTCCATCAATATATTGAATTCCGTAAAGAGGTAATGCAGCTCCCGGAACTAGCCATGTACGATCTATATGTGCCCCTGGTAACAGAACATAATAAAAAATACTCTTACGAAGAAGCAGTCGACATGATCCTCAAGGGTATGCATAAGTTAGGGCAGCAATATGTCTCCGACCTAAGTCAAGGTCTAGCGGAGGGATGGGTGGATGTTTATGAAAACAAAGGGAAAACTTCAGGGGCCTACTCCACCGGAGCCTATGGTTACCATCCTTATATTCTTTTAAATTATAACGGCACCATCAATGATGTGTTCACCTTGGCCCATGAGGCTGGTCACGCCATGCATACCTTCTATTCCCATAAAAACCAGCCCTATCGCAACGCCAGCTACACCATTTTCGTAGCTGAAGTGGCTTCGACCCTGAATGAAAACCTGTTAATGAAATATCTTCTGGGTGAAACCAAGGATAAAAAGGAAAAGCTATTCCTTCTCAATTATAATTTAGAGCAGGTACGCACCACGGTATTCCGCCAAACCATGTTTGCCGAATTTGAAAAGATTACCCACGACAAGGTGGAGCAAGGGGAAAGTCTAACCCCGGAAAGTCTGTGCGAAATCTACTATGATTTAAACAAATTCTACTATCAAGGTGTGCAAATGGATGACGAAATAGCCATGGAATGGGCACGTATCCCTCATTTTTACAATGCCTTTTATGTCTATAAGTACGCCACTGGTTTCAGCGCGGCTGTAGCCCTGGCCAACGGCATCCTACAGGGCGGCCAGGTCGAATTGCAAAAATACCTTGATTTCCTGGCCAGCGGCGGCAAGGATTATCCCATTGCGTTACTTAAAAGGGCCGGTGTAGATATGGCCACCCCTGAACCAGTGGAAGCTTGCTTGCAATCCTTTGCCGAAAATATCAAACTGGCTTCTGCGTTAATCTAGTGCAGCTATTCCAGGATAATAGGATCCCAAAATAAGAGTCGGCCGCAATGGCTGCAGTTAATTACGTCCCTTTCATATTTTAGCTCCTTGATTTTCTCGATGGAAATACCCAAATGGCAACCGGAGCAAGCACTCCTGGTTACTCGTCCCACTGGATCAGGATATTTTGTTTTTAACTGCTGGTATTGTTGATATAAATCTTTATCCAAACTGACAATTAATTCTTCCATTTTGCGGGCCGTCGCAGCGGCCTGCTCTTTTATTTCTTCTTTTTCCTTGACATACTGCCCATGCAATTCCCTATATTTTGCTGTTAACACATCTAAGGCGGCCTTTTCCTTTTGCCATTCCTGTTTTATATCTTCCTTCAGCTGCATTTTTTCCAGTTCCAAATCCTCCAATTGCTGAATATCCTGCTGCAGCCTTCGCACCATTTGTTGACTGCCTTCTATTTCCTTGAGATGCAGGGAACCATCATAGATTTTGGCACTGATTTGCTCACTTTTTGCTTGAAGTACTTGGTTCTTTTGAGACAATTCAAGATTTTGTTCCTTGGCCTTCTGGTGGTTGACCTTTAATTTTTTAAGGGTGTCTTGGCCTAATTCAATTTCTTTTTTTAACTGCCTCAGCTGCTGCACCCTTTGATCACCCGATTGTTTAGCAGCAATACCTTTCTGGTATTTTTCCAGCAGTTGTAACTCCCATAGTTTACTAAGTTGTGTCATAAAAGATCCCCCTTTAACGATTATAAGAAAAATAAAAGGATAAGGGACATAAGCCCCCTACCCTATAACACCATAAACGGGTCAGATTGACGTTTGGTAAGCATAACTTCGACGGCCAGATTTTTCTCGCCTGTTACTTGAACCAGTTTTTTTTGCAGTTCGGGCAAAATAATATGTTCGGTGGCAAAATGACCCGCATCAATAAAGCTCAGCCCCGCTGCCAGCATATCCTGGGCAGTATGATACTTGATATCGCCCGTAATATAGACCTCTGCCCCCTTGGCAGCAGCTAAGGGCCATAATTCTGCTCCGGAGCCACCACAGACAGCTACTTTATTCACGTTCTGCCACAGGCTGCCCCCCACCTTAACCGAAGCCAAGCCCAGGGCTTCTTTTACTGTAATAATAAAATCAGCAAAGACTTTAGCCTCCATTAATTGGCCCATTCTGCCTAAGCCAACGGTGGTGGGCTGATTTTCCAGGGGATACAGGTCATAGGCCACCTCCTCATAGGGGTGTGCCTGTAGCATGGACTTGACCACCTTTTTAACCTTACTATTGGCTACAATGGTTTCTAAACGTATTTCTTCCACCTGTTCCAATTGTCCCTGCTCTCCAATAAAGGGGTTGCTCCCTGTCAGCGGTCGGAAGGTGCCGGTGCCCCGGACACCAAAGGTACAGTCACTGTAGTTGCCGATCCAGCCGGCACCAGCCTGGGAAATGGCCTGGTGCACAGCCGTTATCTCTTGTATCGGTACAAAAACGACTAATTTATAATATTTTTCTCCCTTGGCAGGATGTAATATTTCAATATTTTGCAGCCCCAACTGCCGGGCCAACTGCTGGTTGACACCACCTGCAGCACTATCCAGATTGGTATGGGCAGCATAAACTCCAATATTATTCGTAATTAACTGGGAAATCATTGCCCCCCTGGGTTGATCCAGGCGAATGCTTTTGATGCCTTTCATAAACAGCGGATGGTGAGAGATAATCAGGTCTACTTCTTTTTCCACCGCTTCCTGTACAACAACAGCATCCACATCCAGGGCCAGCAGTACTTTGCTTACCTCCGCCCTCGGGTCACCCACCTGCCAACCACTATTATCCCATTCCTCGGCCAGGTGGCCAGGGGCGATGTTCTCTATGATGGATACGATATCTTTGGCTGTTGCCACTGTAAACACCTCCGATTAGCTGTTAGCTTTCCAACTTTCCAACTAATTCCCTAAGCTGCTCAATCTTTTTCTCAATGAATACGGCCTTGGTTTGGGCTGTGGGACGGGAGCTTTTTTGTAGGCCGTCTAAGACTCGCTGGTATTTTTCTTCTAATTTATGTATATATCGCTTTAAAAGTGGGTGCTTCTTTTCTACCAGCCTTGGACCCACCTCTAAAAGGATCGGGTCACCTACATCCTCCTGACCCCTTTCTGCCACAAGTACCGGATATAGTCGGTCATCCTCCACCAGCATTTCTTCATCCTTGAGTATCCAACCATGCTGCAGCAAATATTCCCGTAGGTCTCTCTCATCCGCCATGGGCTGTAGTATTAACCGGGACACCTGGGCAGCAACCTGCGGTGAGGCTGCTACGATATCCCTTATGGTGCCGCCACCCATGCCAGCAATGACAATAACATCTGCCTCACCCGGCTCTAGTACCTGTAACCCATTGCCCAAGCGAAGGTCAATATTATCTTGGACACCCCTTTGTTGTACATTGGAGCGGGCAGCCTCCAAGGGACCCCTATTAATGTCCGCAGCAATCACTCTGGGACAGATATCCTGAAGCACCAAATAAACCGGCAAATAACCATGATCGGTACCAATATCAGCAACAACACTTCCCTGCGGTACATATTGTGCCAGGCATTTAAGTCTTTTGCTTAAATTAATCAATGTATCTTTCCTCATACTAGTTATTTCTCTGACTAAAGGGGTAAATCCTTTATTACTAATGAGTATACCCTAAAATAGTAAAAAAAAGGTACTGGCGAGGCCAGTACCTTTTGGATTAACGCTTAAGCGGAACGATAAAGCTTGGTTAGAACGAATTCTTTATGACCCAGGGTCTCGGCGTTCGTGTTACGTCCGTTCAGGGTGCGAATCATCATTTCCATTAACTTATCTGCAGCACCGTCCAGATCCATTTCACCGCGCAGGATACCAGTAAGTTCTACGTCAATGTGCTCAGACATGGTTTCTACGGTGATGGGGTTGGCAGATACCTTAATTACAGGAACGATGGGGTTACCTACAATGTTGCCCTGGCCGGTTGGGAAGAAGTGCAGTACGGAACCAGCGGCAGCCATCAGGGTTACACACTCAGCAGCAGCTGAGGAAGTATCCATGAAATGCAGA
>NZ_CEVWQM010000036.1:0-23239 GCF_982386235.1 Desulfotomaculum sp.
AGGGCAGTCAACGTGTGCATAGTGACGCTTTGCAGTTTCATATTCTACGTGGGAAGTATTGATAGTGATACCACGTTCACGTTCTTCGGGAGCATTGTCGATTTCATCATAACGTCTAACGGCTGCACCGCCAGCTTTAGACAAAACAATGGTAATGGCAGCAGTCAGAGTGGTTTTGCCATGGTCAACGTGACCGATGGTTCCAATGTTTACGTGGGTTTTATTACGTTCAAATTTAGCCTTAGCCATGCTTAAAATTCTCCTCCTCCATTGTTAGGCATTTAGCAGAGATTTATTCCATCTCTAAAGTTATTTCCAAAATTATGCTCTTTTTATACCCTCAATTAGAAGTCCTAGACAAACCATTGTAAACCATTAGCAAAATTCGATAACAATCACAAAAATCCTTCTTTTTATTTATTAAAAAAGAAAAAAGCCAGTCCAATGACTAGCTTGCGTTGTTGGTAGCGGTGACTGGATTTGAACCAGTGACACCACGGGTATGAACCGTGTGCTCTGACCACCTGAGCTACACCGCCATATTCTTTTGGAGCTGCTAACCGGAATTGAACCGGTGACCTTATCCTTACCAAGGATACGCTCTACCTACTGAGCTATAGCAGCATGTTGGTTGCGGGAGGAGGACTTGAACCTCCGACCTTCGGGTTATGAGCCCGACGAGCTACCAACTGCTCTATCCCGCGTCAGCATTGACTAGCTTACCACAAACAAATCCTTTGTGCAAGAAAAACTTGCTTAGTAAATAAATGGTGGAGGGAGAAGGATTCGAACCTTCGAAGTCGTCTGACGGCAGATTTACAGTCTGCTCCCTTTGGCCGCTCGGGAACCCCTCCAGGTTTTCAATTTGGAGCCGACGATGGGACTCGAACCCGCAACCTGCTGATTACAAGTCAGCTGCTCTACCAATTGAGCTACGTCGGCACCGAACATTGATTATGATAACAGATGTATTCTGTCATGTCAACACTTTGAAAGCTGTAATCGATGGAAATTTTAGATGTTTTTAACTATATTTTTTTCTGATTATTTGAAGGTAAATCGGATGTCGTGTAGAATTTTATCACATGTAGAGGATAGCTGGTTAAAGATCTCGTTTCTCTAAATATCTCTCAAGCTTGCGCTTAACCCTCTGGAGTGCGTTGTCAATGGACTTAACATGACGATTCAAGTCCTCCGCAATCTCTTGATAGGATTTCCCTTCAAGATAGGACATAAGCACTTTCCATTCGAGGGAGCTCAGTATTTCTCCCATTTTCTCTTCAATGTCATCGAACTCTTCTCTACTGATAATTAGTTCCTCGGGGTCGGTAATTTTAGACCCGGATATCACATCCAATAGTGTTCGATCAGAATCCTCATCATAAATGGGCTTATTCAGAGAAACATAGGAATTCAGTGGAATATGTTTTTGTCTGGTGGCAGTCTTTATGGCGGTAATAATCTGCCTGGTAATACATAATTCCGCAAAGGCACGAAATGACGATAGTTTGTCCATTCTAAAGTCACGAATTGCTTTATAAAGACCAATCATGCCTTCCTGAATAATATCTTCTCTATCGGCCCCGATAAGGAAATATGAGCGGGCTTTTGCACGCACAAAGTTTTTATATTTGTTAATCAAGAACTCCAGCGCTGCGTCGTCGCCTTCACGCGCAAACTCAACTACATCCTCATCTACCATGATATGATATCCGCCGGAAACTTCTCTTTGTGCATTAGGATTCAAAACTATCGCCCCCGTCTTCTCATCTCTAGGAAAGCATAAAAACAGAAAAAAGCAATCAGAATAGCCCTGCAAAACGAAAACCTGGGGTCTGATTTACCAGTCCTTAGTTAGTTAGTTAGCCCTTTTAAGTTACATGACTAATTATAGCTTATCCCAAAAAGAATCGTCAAGGTAAAATAAATCCAATCCCTGTGGACTTTAGTCCTTTCTGCGCCGCCATTTTTCGAATATCACTCGGATATCTGCGGGAAGCTTGTCTTCCAGATATCCCTCCGTTGGATTGGTTTTGTTAAATTTCTCTTGCCCCTGCTTATTTGCCTTCATTACCTGACTTCTAAACTCCTTTGGCGTTACCCGGTAAGCACCTCTGCCAAAAATAATTTTTTGTTCATCCCAATCAGAGGTAACTACATGCACATTTCCCATTTTACCTAGATCCCCAACGATTCTCTCAATTAGAGCATCTGCCGTTTCACCTTCCTGGGTATAATAAACTTCTATGCCATGGACTATTTCATGGTGCCCGACTCCACTCTTTACCAGGTGAGCATCGAAAACCACTGTTATTGAATTGCCATCAAACCCGGCAAAATTCGCTAGGATATTTATTAATTTATCTCGACTGTGTTCTAAGCCTTTTTCAAGCATCTTCTCAAATTCTGGCCAGGCGTAAATAATATTGTATCCGTCCACCACATAAAATTCTCGCATGGACTAATCTACCCTCTCTGGCGTACCACCTCATATATAAGTAATGCGGCTGCCACAGAGGCATTAAGTGACCCCACACGACCCGCCATCGGCAAACGCACTAACATATCGCATCGTTCCTTGATTAACCTGCCCAGACCTTTTCCTTCTCCCCCAATAACGAGGAGTAACGGCCCCGTTAATTTTGCTTCCCAATGTATCTCTGACCCAGCCATATCTGCACCAACCACCCAAAGGCCTTCATCCTTAAGCTGCCGAATGGTTTGATCCAAATTGGTAACCCTGGCCACCGGAACATATTCCACCGCACCTGCAGAGGCCTTTGCTACCGTAGCCGTCAGAGCCACTGATCTTCTTTGGGGAATAATTACGCCATGGGCACCTGCAGCATCCGCCGTTCGGATGATCGCCCCTAGATTATGTGGATCATTCATTTCGTCCAGCATAATGATAAAGGGATCTTGCCCCTTGGCCCTAGCAATCGCCAAAATCTCCTCAAACTCCACATATTCCTTAGCCGCTGTGTAAGCAAGCACTCCCTGATGTGGTACTCCTGGGTTCATTTTGTCCAGGTGTTCCCGCTCCACCAGTTGGATGGGAATGTTATTTACCTTTGCCAGCTTGGTAATCTCAGCCAGTGGACCGCCGCCGGCTCCTTTGGTCATAACTATTTTATTAATGGGCCGCCCAGCACGGAGAGCTTCCCGCACCGGATTTCTGCCGGCAATAATTTCATTCATGCTAATGCCTCCACTATTTAGAAGTGAGATGTGAGAAGTTGGATGTTAGAATATAAAAGATGACAAAAAATTTTCATCCTCTGCTGGTGCCGCTGACGGCATGGTAAGCTATCAAAGCGTGCTCTTTAGCCAAAGGGTCAGAACCACTCCACCAAATGCAGCAAGCAGGCCCAATTTAAGAAGCAGCTTCTTACGGGCCACTACACCAATAACACCCAAGGTCATTGCAATAACCCAAAGGGCTAGAATAATATAAGGGCTTACCAATTAAATTCACGCTCCTTATTAATCTACCCCGTATTTTTTACGAACCTCCGCCCTTTTACCACAACTTAATTTTCCTTCGGGACAAGGTCCCGTGAGGCATTCGGGGCCGGCAGCAGCAAATAACTGCGGGGCAACTTTCCTAACCAGGTTGAGCATTTCTTCAGCCAGTTTCCGAATCTCCCACTGGGCCCTTTGGCAACAGCGAAGATTAAAAAAGTGTCTCAATTCCCTGGCATTCATGGTGACAATAATTTTTGTCTCTGCGGCATTGGGCAAAACAAACCTGGCATCTTCATAGGCCCCTCGGCCACCTCCCAGTTTCTCTACCCACTGGTCATACCAGACTTGAATTTGGGCCATCTGCTTTTCAAATTCTGCCACTGCCCCCGGCCCCAAGGCCAAAATGGTTTCAGGAACAACATAATCAAAGGTTCCTTGATGATGTTGCCGGGTTTCACCAACATAACGTTGGGATTGCACGCTAAAGCTAGCGATTCGATGTCTGGTTATCTGGGCCAACAGACTCCGGGACACTCCCTCCATACCAAAGGTAAAGCTAACATGTTCGATGGTGCTGTAATGACCCATATCCATCAGTTTTTTTATAAAGGACTGTTGATCTGTGACCGATACATCTTCAACCAGACCATCGATATTGGCCGGCGAATAACATAATCTAGCTGCCATGGCCACAACCTTTTCTGGATTGGGGGTATGTTCCAACAGCCGTACTTTTAATGATACTTTACCCACTCGTCTTCCCTCTTCCAGTTTTTCTTTACATGAAGTAGAAAATGAATACTTCGTGTCCTCCTGAGCTAGCGAAGGATCTTGGATCTAACCTTCCAATGCGGCAAGATCCTTCGCTACCGCTTAGGCTGACATAGCGGATGGCTTAATACCAAGCCTACGGTTCATGGCCATTTTTCAGGGTAGGCCAAGCTAACTTATTGATCTTCTATGGCCCCAATGGCTGTTTTAATAAGCTCAAGAACCCGACTCTGCCGATCTTGCAAATAAAGATAACCAATCAGTGCTTCCAGGGCTGTGGCGTGTCTATATTCCATTAGGTCCGCGTTTTTCGGTAAAGTGGCCGATTTGGCATTTCTGCCTCTTCTGACCACAGCGATCTCTTCTTCGGTTAAGTTTCCTTCCAGTGTATGCAAGGCCTTTGCCTGTGCCCCGGCCCGTACATAACGCACAGCCATTTTATGAAGTTGATTAACCTTAACTGCTCCCTGGCTCAATAGGTATTGACGAATAACCAATTCATAAACAGCATCGCCTATATAGGCCAAAGCAAGACTCGGTAATTGTTCTGGGTTGGTTTTTTTATTTGGCAAAAAGTTGTCCTTAAACAAGCCTACCCCTGCTTTTTCCATCGAACTCCCTGAGGGGTATCCTCCAGTACAATCCCTAACCCCTTTAAGCCATCTCGGATGGCATCGGCCGTAGCCCAATCTTTTTTAGCCCGGGCATCTCGCCTGATTTTTATGATCAGTTGAATTAACCCTTCTGTTAAGGTATCGTCCGTCTGGTTCCCTTCCAGAATAAGTCTGCCTGTCATTTTATCTTCTTTTAAGATCCCCAGTACACTGTTAAATTCTTTAACCAAGGCGTGCGCCTGGTCTAAAAACTCTTTGGCTTCTGGTGTTAATTTACCATTGAGCTTGCTAAGATAGATGTTAATATCCTTTGCTAATTCAAAGAAAACAGAAATAGCCAGGGCGGTATTAAAATCATCGTCCATCGCTTTTTCAAATTCCAGTTTATGCGTCTGGATTTTTTCAATTACGTCTTCTGCCTGGGTATCTATCCCTTCATTGATCGGCAAATCCATAACCTCATAGAGCAGGCGTATGGCCGTTTTGATACGTTCCAATCCTTTACCGGCCATGACTAGTTTTTCATCGTCAAAATCTAAAGGACTGCGGTAATGGGTGGACAGCAGATACCACCTGACAATATCAGCTGGGAATTTATCTAGTATTTCTCTAACCAAAAAGAAATTGCCCAAGGATTTAGACATCTTTTCCTGATTTACGGTAATAAAACCATTGTGCATCCAATACCGGGCAAAGGGTTTTTGGCAAGCGGCTTCCGATTGAGCAATTTCATTTTCGTGGTGAGGGAAAATCAGATCAAAACCTCCACCATGAATATCAAACCCATTTCCTAAATATTTTTCTGCCATGGCAGAGCATTCAATATGCCAACCAGGGCGTCCAGCCCCCCAAGGACTATCCCAACTGGGTTCACCTGGTTTGGCAGCTTTCCAAAGGGCAAAATCCATCGGGTCCTTTTTGCGTGGGTCCACCTCTACCCTGGCTCCTGCCTGCATATCCTCTAATGTACGACCCGATAATTTACCATACCCTTCAAAGCTGCGTACAGCAAAGTATACATCGCCGTCAACAGCATAGGCATGCCCCTGTTGCTGGATTTTTTTAATGAGGTCAATAATTTCTGTTATGTGTTCGGATACCTTAGGGTGTGTATCAGCCCGCAAAACATTTAAGGCATCGGCATCAACAAAATATTCCCGAACATATTTCTCTGCTAATTCCAGGGGGTCCGTCTTCTCTTCGTGGGCTCGGTTGATAATTTTATCGTCTACATCGGTGAAGTTTTGAACATAATTTACTTTATAGCCTTTATAAATGAAATATCTTCTGGCTGTATCAAAGAATACCAGCGGGCGAGCATTGCCAAGGTGAATAAAGTTATAGGTTGTTGGCCCACAAACGTACATACTAACTTGCCCTTTATCCCGTGGAACAAATTCTTCCTTGGCCCGGGTCAGTGTATTATAAACTTGCATCCGATTCCTTAGCCCCCTCCGTTTGTTTTTTTATACCTTACAGCATTCCTGCTCTATTTTCTTTAGTTTGCTTTCTAGTCGTTCAATATCTGACTGCATTTGACCTAACAGATCGGCAATCGGGTCTGGTAATTGGTCGTGCCGTAAATCCGGGACATACTCTTCATCAATCTTATGACCATCAAGAATCACAATCCGTCCCGGCACCCCCACCACCGTACAGTTAGAAGGAACCGGCTTTAATACCACTGATCCCGCGCCTATATTGACATTGTCTCCTACTTTAAAGGAGCCTAACACCTTGGCGCCGGAACTAATGACCACATTGTTGCCAACGGTGGGGTGGCGTTTGCCCTTTTCCTTCCCTGTTCCTCCCAGGGTTACACCTTGATAAATGGTAACGTTATCGCCTATTTCTGCAGTCTCTCCAATAACAACCCCGGAGCCATGGTCAATAAAAAGCCCTTCACCAATCTTTGCCCCAGGGTGAATTTCTATACCTGTTATAAATCTAGATATCTGCGATAAAATTCTGGCTACAAGAAAAAGCTTTTTCTTATATAACGCATGGGCAACCCTATGGAGTAAAATCGCATGAAGGCCGGGGTAACAAAGTAGCACCTCAATCACACTTTTGGCTGCAGGGTCACGCTCGAATACTGCATTAATTTCTTTTTTTAACCGGCCGAACAAAGCAAATCCTCCTTTAAATCCTTTTGCCTATACTATTCTGTTTATCTTGTAAGTTCCCCATCTTTATTTTATTGCTGCCTCCAGCCTAGCCAGTGTTTTGGCCTTGCCGATAACAGGAATAATTTGATGGAGTTCTGGACCATGGGTTCGCCCTGTTATGGCTACACGCAGGGGCTGGAAAATGAACTTACCCTTCAGGCCGCTTTGCTTGCCAACGGCCTTGATCATAGCCTTGACGGATTCCTCTGTCAGTTCCTCTGCTGCAGCAAATAACGCATGGGCCGTTTTCATGACCACGGACATTTGCTCCCAGGTTTGCACCTGCTTGGCGTCTTCCTCCAGCACCTCTACCTGGTCACGGAAGAAAATATCCACGTGTTGGGTAATTTCCTGCATATAGGAAATGTAGTTTCTGGCAATGGCAACAACTTGCTCCAGCCAAGCTATTTTTTCCTGGCTCAGGTTTTCCTCCAAATAGCCTGCTTCCTGCAGGAAAGGAATGGCCAACTTGGTAAGTCGACCGACCGGTGCCTGACGAATATAGTGACCGTTTAACCAGTTAAGTTTATCAATATCGAAGACAGCGGGGTTTTTAGCCACCTTTTCCAGGGTAAACTGCTCTTTAATTTCTTCCAATGTGAAAATTTCCTCTTCGCCGCCCGGGGACCAGCCCAACAAGGCCAAGAAGTTCACTAAGGCTTCCGGTAGATAACCGAGGTTCTGGTATTGCTCAATGGAGGTGGCACCGTGGCGTTTACTCATTTTACTCCGGTCTTTGCCAAGGATTAAGGATATGTGAGCAAAATCCGGTTTTTGCCAACCCAGGGCATCATAAATTAGTATCTGCCTGGGGGTATTGGAGAGGTGTTCCTCTGCCCTGACCACATGGCTAATGTTCATATCATGATCATCCACAACCACAGCAAAGTTGTAGGTAGGGATATTATCCGATTTCATAATAATAAAGTCGCCGATACCATTGCTTTCAAATTCAACTTGACCACGGACATAGTCATGAATGGTTATTATTTGATTTTCGGGGACTCTAAATCGAAGAACGGGTGGTCGACCCGCCGCTTCAAATTTTGCTTTATCCTCTGGGCTTAAACTGCGGCATTTACCCAAATAACGAGGCAGCTCACCCTTTTCCATGAGGGCTTCTCTCTCTGCGGCAAGTTCTTCTTCGCTGCAGTAACAATCGTATGCATGGCCAGTTGCCACAAGTTCTTTAGCTAGTTTGCGGTAAACCTCAAGACGTTCGGTCTGACGGTAGGGTTCATTGGGGCCTCCTACTTCGATCCCCTCATCCCAGTCGATACCCAACCAACGCAAGGCATCTAATATATTTTTTTCAGACTCTCTGGATGATCTCTCTATATCTGTATCTTCAATTCGCACCAAAAACTTTCCACCATGATGGCGGGCATAAAGCCAGTTAAAAAGTGCTGATCTAGCACCCCCAATATGTAAAGGCCCCGTTGGACTTGGGGCAAACCGTACCCGTACCGACAAAGAGACTTCCCCCTTTTAACTGTATGATTTAGTTGATCTCTAGATGGATATTATATCACCTTTACGTAAGGGCACACAACTTTTTGCAACATTACTATTTTTTGTCGGCAAATCTTGTGGAACTTTTTATCCCATTTTATCATAAGATTAATTACGGGCTTGTGATTTTTTTTTCATGTTTCAGCAGGGTTTTGCTGAACAACGGAGAAATTATAGTGTAGTTTATTTGTATTTGCAGGAGGTATGTATTTATGCCAACTCCTAGACTCGCTGACTTAATTGATGAATATAACGAGATTAAGGGTCACATTGGTTTCCGCCCCGATTATAAAAAGTTAATAGACCGGAATCTGGAGAGAATCGTATTCTGTGATAAAACCATCGGCAAGTCACATTTCTCTCTTATTCGCAACGAGGACTTTGAGATTATTTTCACTCACCGTGTGGGCAAAAAGACGCATGAAGCTCGGCTTGATTTAAACAACTTTGATTCGATTGGGCATATGAACCTCCTGTTGGATTGGGGGCCTGATTATTGTGAGCTTCGTTGGGATTATTCGAATGATTGCTGCATTCGATAGTAATGGCTAATCGCCAAATAAAGACCCCCTCCAGGTTTGGAGGGGGTCTTGTGTTATTTATTCTGCGTTTTAGCCCAGGAATCTTTTAGGGAGACAATGCGGTTGAATACCTTTACTTGATCATTTGAATCAGGGTCTACACTGAAATAGCCTTGTCTCATGAATTGGTAGCCGCTTCCCGGTTTGGCGTTGGCCAAACTTGGTTCCACAAAGGCAGAGGCTAGCACCTCTAGGGACAGGGGGTTGATGTTTTGTTTGAAATCTGTATCCTTTTCTTCTTCGGGGTTTGCCTTGGTAAATAAATGGTCATACAGGCGAACTTCTGCTTTAAGCGCCTGTTCGGCTGATACCCAGTGCAGAGTCCCCTTTACTTTGCGCACCTCCGTGGCCGTGCCGCTCTTTGTTTCTGGGTCATAGGTACAGTGAATTTCAATAATCTCCCCGGTTTGTTCGTCCTTCACGACCTGTTCACATTTAATGATATAGGCATATTTTAAGCGGACTTCTTTCCCCGGTGTGAGGCGGAAGTATTTTTTCGGAGGATTTTCCATAAAGTCTTCCTGTTCGATATAAACCACCCGGGAAAAGGGTATTTTACGGCTGCCCAGTGCGGGGTTTTCTTGGTTGTATTCTGCTTCCAACCATTCCACTTGACCCTCTGGGTAGTTATCAATAATTACTTTGATGGGGCGAAGCACTCCCATTACCCGGGGGGCTTTGGTGTTTAAATCCTCCCGTATGCAGTGCTCAAGAAGTGCTATATCAACGGTACTTACAGCCTTCGCCACGCCAATACGTTCACAGAAATCCCGGATGGACTCCGGCGTATAACCCCGCCGCCGCAGACCTGAAATGGTAGGCATCCTGGGGTCGTCCCACCCCTTAACATAACCTTCCTCCACCAAGTTCCTGAGTTTTCTTTTGCTCATGACGGTATGACTGAGGTTTAAGCGAGCAAACTCGATTTGCTGCGGGATGGATTTAAGGGTTGCCAGGGCATTCACATTTTCCACAGCCCAGTTATAAAGGGGACGGTGGTCTTCAAATTCACAGGTGCAAATGGAATGGGTAATCCCCTCAATGGCATCGGAAAGTGGGTGTGCATAGTCATACATCGGGTAAATCGCCCATTTATCTCCCGTGCGATGATGTTTTGTTTTTTGAATGCGGTAAAGCACCGGATCGCGCATGTTGATATTGGGTGAGGACATATCAATCTTAGCACGCAATACCCGGGAACCATCCGGGAATTCCCCTGCCTTCATCCGCTCGAACAAGTCTAAATTTTCCTCTAGGGAACGGTTCCGATAAGGACTATCCTGCCCAGGCTGAGTTAACGTCCCTCGATACTCCCTTATCTCCTCAGCACTAAGATCATCCACATAGGCCTTACCAGCCTTGATTAACTGGACAGCAAAAGCATAAAGCCGGTCAAAATAATCCGACGCATAAAACATCCGATCATCCCAATCAAAACCCAACCACTTTACATCTTCCTGAATCGAGTCCACATACTCCACATCTTCCTTGCTTGGGTTCGTATCATCAAAGCGCAAATTACAAAGGCCGTGATACTCCTGAGCAATGCCAAAATTCAGACAGATGGACTTAGCATGTCCAATATGAAGGTACCCGTTTGGCTCGGGTGGGAAGCGAGTATGTACCTTCCTTTGATTTTTACCTTCATCAATGTCTTTATCTATCATATCATGGATAAAACTGGTGAGTTTATTATTCATACCACATGACTCCCTCATTCGATTTTGGCATAAAAAAACGCGTCACAAAATATCTATATTTTCCACATCTTAACCAAAATTCCTTTTTCTTAAAACAAACAAATCAGCCACCCGCCGTCAGCCCCCAGCTTCAAACTTCCTCGGAAAGGTTCTGGGTCTTAATTAACTTGGGCGATCAAACCTGCCGAATTAGCAGGTGCTATCGTTATCCCCCGTGAGCGACTTAGCGGAGAGCCGTTAATAACTCTTGACGAGTGCAGGGCGAAATCGGGGGGCGCGCTCAGGACGAGCGCGCAGCCTTAGCTGAGACAGGACGTCGATTCTAAGGCGACCCCGATTTCGCCCGGAACGAGTCTTAGCGTTATCGGCGTGGAGCTTTGAGCGAACGGGGGATAACGATAGCACCCCCCGCTGATGCAATACCGCCCAAGCACTCCCTTGTATTCTCATCAATAGTCCGCACGGTAGAGCTAACCATTACAAAGTTTGAATCGTACAAACAGCATAGGCCCCCATACCCTCTCCACGCCCCGCAAACCCCAGCCACTCCGTGGTAGTCGCCTTAACATTCACAGAGTTTGCCTCAACCCCCAAAACCTGTGCAACATTCTCCTTCATGGCCTGGATATAGGGTGCTAATTTAGGTGCCTGAGCCACCACCACCGCATCAATATTATTAACCAAGTATCCCTCCGCGGACAATTTATCACGAACTTCACCCAACAGGGTAAGGCTGGATATCCCCTTGTACCGTGGATCATGGTCGGGAAACTGCCGGCCAATGTCCCCCAGGGCAGCGGCACCCAGTAATGCATCCATGATGGCATGGCATAAAACATCCGCATCGGAATGGCCTAACAGCCCCTGTTCATAGGGTATCGCAACGCCCCCCAGGATCAATTGACGTTCTGGCACCAACTTATGTACATCATAACCAACACCAACTCGCACCTAAACGTTCCTCCTTCTCAGAAAAGCTTCGGCTAAAACCATGTCCTCGGGTGTGGTAATTTTAATATTTTCATAGGAACCCTGCACCAGTTTGACCTGCTTGCCTAATGCTTCTACCAAGGCACAATCATCCGTAGCATAAAAACCCTTTGCACGGGCAGCTTGATGTGCCTCCCAGATAAGATCATAGCGAAAGACCTGAGGGGTCTGCACAGCCCATAGTTTTTCTCGGTCAGGGGTTGTCACAACATATCCCTGATCATTAATCATTTTAACCGTATCCTTTACTGGAACCGCCAAGGCTGCTGCCCCTACCTGCCGGGCTTCCTTGATTACATTGCTAATCTGGTCCACTTGGATTAGGGGTCTGGCCCCATCATGAATGACAACCAGTTCCGTGGTGCTAGATAAATTGCATAACCCGTTATAGACAGAATTTTGGCGGTGGTCACCACCGGGTACCACCGCCATAAGCTTGCTAAATAAATTGGCCTGTAAAAGTAATTCCCGACACGGAACTTCTTCGCCGGAAGCTACCACTAATACGATCCCTGTTATCTCAGGAGTCTTTTCCAATATACCAACGGTGTGAGTTAATACAGGACGGTCCTGTAATGTTAAATATTGCTTTTTAACCTGGGAGCCCATCCGACTCCCAACACCTGCTGCAGGAATTATAGCAATAATACTACCCAATTGCATTCACTCCACTTATTACATGTCCCGCCGCTTCACTTCTTTTGTCTAAGCTTTTTGGCTTGGCAAAGATCATGCGACCTGCGGCTGTTTGCAAAACACTGGTTACTAAAACGCTAATGGTTTGACCAATAAAGCGTTTTCCTCCATCAACAACAATCATTGTCCCATCGTCAAGATAGGCCACGCCTTGTCCCATTTCTTTACCGTCTTTGACAACAGTGACCGTCATTTCTTCGCCGGGCAACACCACTGGCTTAATCGCATTGGCCAGTTCATTAATGTTTAATACCTTAACCCCTTGAAGTTCTGCCACTTTGTTAAGGTTGTAGTCATTGGTAATAATCTTTGCACCAAGCTTTTGACCCAATTTTACCAACTTGGCATCTACCTCTGCAATATCATCCAACCCTTTGGTATTCTCGTAGATTTGCACTTTTATATCAGAGGTTTTTTTCATAGCATTAAGAATGTCTAGGCCTCTGCGGCCTCTGTTTCTCTTTAGTAGATCAGCAGAGTCTGCGATATGCCTTAATTCATCCACCACAAAAACAGGAACCAATAAAACGCCTTCAATAAAACCACTTTGACACAACTCGGAAATCCGTCCATCAATAATAACGCTGGTGTCTAATATCTTGATCTGGCTTACCTTCGATTCAGCCTTACCAAACTTTTCCTTGCCGAAACGAGGCAAACTAGAAAACAAGGCGACAATTTCTTCTCTTTTCTTAACCGCCACCGAAAGGCCCAGGTAACCCAGCAGGCATGTCCCTGCTAACCATATCGCCTTACCGATAGGACCCATGGTAGATAAAATAGAGCCAAGCAAATTAGCAATTATAAGTCCAAAAATAAGTCCAAGGGAACCCATAATTAAATCCTGAGTCGGGGTCTTTGCTAGATGTTGGTCTACAACTACGGTTAAAGCAAGCCCCCCCTTAATAATCCAAGGTGTACTAATTACACCCACTAACACTCCTAACAATGCCCCCAGGGCAATAACCCCAAATTTCAACTGGGGTAGGGTATCAGGAATGGTTACCAGGTTATTGGAAATACTGTACAACCCGGCCAAAAACCCGATGCTACCAAAGATCAAAATCAAAAGACCATATATCATTTTTCGAACCAACCGATTCACCCCCCTTCTCTTTGGTAGTTTTTATGTTATGTATAGTTATTATAAGTTAACCAAAAATTAGGTTCAATAACAAATAAGGGCGAATTTTGCACCCGCTTTTAGGCAAAAACGTCATCAATTAATGACCTGGCCTTGGCTTCTTCCATTTCTGCAGCTAGCACCAATTCACTGATTAGTATTTGCCGAGCATTCTCCAGCATTTTTCGTTCCCCTGAAGAAAGTCCTTTTTCTTTATCTCTGGTTAGTAGATTCCGTACCACTTCGGCAACTTCATAAATGTCACCGCTTTTTATTTTTTCCAAATTAGCACGGTAACGACGATTCCAGTTTCCCGACATGACGGTGGTTTGCCCCTCCAGTATGTGCATTACGGTAGATACTTCCTCCCGGTCAATAATACCCCTGAGGCCAACATCGCTACAGTTCGTGATGGGAATCATCACTTTCATATCGCCAATGGGAAGACGCAAGATATAATACTGTCGTTTTTCCCCTAGAACCTCCTTCTCTTCTATGGCCTCGATAACGCCAGCTCCATGCATAGGATAAACGACTTTGTCGCCAATCTTAAACAAGGCCAATCCCCCCCAAACTATGTTGAAATTATTATAGCATACTTACCCATCGCTGTCAAAAAACATATATTTTAGCATAGCCCTGCATTGGTGTCAATAAGCATTTTGTGACATAATGGTCGTTTGACAAAGCCCCTTATAGCTAGCTATAATTGCTTTAACGGAAAGTAAAAGGAGTGGTCCGGCAGAATGAAAGATTTGCTTTGTGATCAGTTTCAAAATACAGTGTCTGAGATGATGCTTTGTCATCGGAGTATATTGGAAATACTGTCAAAGCTACAGGAGTCCGGCGTTAGAGTACAACGCTCTGTGGTTCATTCTGTAACATCCTGTGGTTGCCAAAAAATTGTAGCCAATAAAAAGCCTTTACCAGAGAATGCCACCTTCCTGGACTTAAAACATTTATTGGATTCCCACCTATCCGGTAACCTATGTAAGAACTGTCGTGACAGCATTGAAAGTGAGATTGGGCGTTCGCTTTTTTACATGGCTGCCCTTTGCAACCTAATGGAATTAAATCTTTATGACATATTCATTAAGGAGCATAAACAACTGGAAATTTTAAGGGGATATAATTTAACTTAATTCTTAGGCTAAGTTTGAAGCATTTTATCAATACAAAGAGGCGTGGTTGTCTTGCCACGCCTATCTTTTTTGATTTTTATAGCGATCTTGGAAAAGCATTTCGCCATACCGAGTAAGACCATCCTTAATGGATCTGGCCCTAGCTTCCCCGATACCTTCCACCTCATCCAGTTCCTCGATGCTAGCTAAAATTATCGTTCTTAGATATTTAAAGGTTGCCACCAGGTTTTCAATGACTGGTAGTGGCAGCCGGGGAATTTTACGTAAAGCACGATAACCCCTTGGTGATACATCCTGGTCAAGTACGCTGGCACTGCCTGGGTATCCTAAAGCCCTGGCTATCAATACTAGATCCAATAGGTCCTCTGCCGGCCAACTGCTAATCACTTTCATAATGCTTTCCGGGGTCTTTTCCCCCAGTGTCGTGGCATAATCCTGAATAATTAATAATCCATCCTCCTCAACATTTGCCACCAATTCTTCCAACTGCATTGCAATTAGCCGTCCCTCTGTTCCTAATTCACTAATATAACGATCTATTTCTTTTTTAACCCGCAATACCATTTCAATTCTTTGAATCGCTTTGGTCACATCAACTAAGGTAACTACTTCCTGTAGCTCCATCATCGATAATTCATTAATCATGCGATCCGACACCGATCGATATTTTTCAAGGGTTTGCACCGCCTGATTAGCCTTTGCCAAAATTACACTAATATCTCTTAAGAAATATTTAATAGAACCTTTATAAACGGTAATGACACTTCTTCTCTGGGAAATTGAAATAACGGGCACATCACATTGTTTAGCCACCCGTTCTGCGGTTCTATGTCGAATGCCCGTTTCACTGGAGGGTATGATTAAATCAGGAATTAGTTGGGTGTTGGCTGCTATGATTTTTTTAGTGTCCTCACTTAAAATAATGGCTCCATCCATTTTGGCTAATTCGTATAGGCCGGCCGGCGTAAAATCTGCATTAATGGCGAAACCTCCCTCGGCTAACTCCATAACCTCAGAGGAATCTCCCATAACAATTAATGCACCTGTTTTTGCCCGAAGAATATTTTCCAAGCCCTCCCTAAGGGGAGTTCCCGGCGCAACCAGCCTAAGTAATCTAAGTAGCCTATCCTCTATTTTCTCGTCCTTTACCACATTCTCACCCCTTACCGCCAATGGCGGCTTCCACTGCCTCGTGAATTGATTGCACGCCTATATATTCTATTATACCCATCGATTGGATTTGTTTGTCTTTGGGTCCAATACAAATTTTAAACCCTAGCTTTGCAGCTTCCTGAAGCCGCTTTTCCATACCTGCTATATTTCTAACCTCCCCGGTAAGCCCTACTTCCCCTAACAGAACCAACCCCTCCTGCACCGGCTGCTCTCTAAAGCTTGAGGTAATGGCCAATGCTATGGCCAGGTCTGCCGCTGGTTCGTCTAGCTTTACACCACCCACGGCACTTACATAGGCATCATAGGAGGAAAGCCGCAGGCCCACTCGTCGCTCCAAAACCGCCATAATCAAAGCCGCCCGGTTATAATCCACTCCGGTTGCCATACGCCGAGGTGTCCCAAAGCCACTGGGGCATACCAATGCTTGAATTTCTACAAGCAAAGGCCGCGTTCCTTCAAGACAAGCTACAATGGAGGAACCGGCTGCATTAGCAGCACGCTGGTTCATAAACAGTTCCGAGGGGTTTGTTATTTCGGTCAAACCCGTTCCCCGCATTTCAAAAATCCCTAGTTCATTGGTGGAGCCAAATCGGTTTTTCACGGTTCGTAAAATACGGTAAGCTTGGTGTTTGTCCCCTTCAAAATACAGCACGGTGTCCACCATATGCTCCAGTACCCTTGGACCAGCCAGGGCCCCTTCCTTGGTAACATGACCAACAACAAAAATAGGGACACCGTTCCCCTTGGCCAGTTTCATAAGCATAGCCGTACATTCCCTCACCTGGGATACACTACCGGGTGCGGAAGAAATATCCGGTTGATATACCGTTTGGATTGAATCCAAAATAACGGCTGAAAAGTCAGTTTTTTTTATTACTCTTTCAACCACTGTCATGTCTGTTTCAGCAATTAAAAAAAGGTTGCTATGGATTGCTCCAATGCGCTCCGCTCGCATCTTTATTTGTCGTGCTGATTCCTCGCCAGATACGTATAGGACCTTACCGACCCCCACTGCTATGGCAAAGGCGGCCTGTAAAAGTAAGGTTGATTTTCCAATACCCGGATCGCCGCCCACCAAAACCACTGAACCAGGCACCAGTCCTCCTCCCAGCACCCGATCTAATTCCTGTAGTCCGGTGGGATACCTTTCCTCATCGGTGGCAACAATCTCTGTCACCGGCACAGGACCTGAGCTTGATATCCCCCGTGTTTTTTTATTTTCAACAACTTCCCTTTCCTCCAACAATGTGTTCCACTGACCGCAATCAGGGCATTTTCCTAACCATCTCGCCGTCTTGTGTCCACAATTTTGGCAGGTATAGGTTGTTTTGTTTCGCAACAAATAAACCCCCAAAAATGAATTGTTTTTGTAAACCCACAAGCCTTGACATTCGCTGCCAACTTTAAAAATCCTGCCACTTTAACAAATTTATTGGTACTAATTGTAAAAAAGTCATGGGCCTTGGGCCTTAAGTCCTGGGTTTTTGTACATGTTTTGTTTCATGATCTTTAGCCCATGATTCACGGCTAAAAGAGGTAGCTCTCCTAGAACTACCTCTTCACCACAATTATTATTCTTTTATTACGGTTATCTGACCATCTTCAGCACCAACAACGATCCGATCACCTTTCTTAAAGGCACCTCTTATCAATTCCTCTGACAGTCGATCTTCCACCCTACGTTGAATTTCTCTACGCAGTGGCCTTGCCCCAAACTCTTCACTATATCCTACCTGAGCCAGGACATCCTTGGCAGCGTCATCAAAGGATAAATATACTTCATGCTCTTCCATACGGGTTGCAACTTCTTTAAGCATAAGACCGACAATTTGCGCAATATGCTCACGGGTTAAGCTATGGAAGACAATGGTTTCGTCGATACGATTTAAGAATTCAGGCCTAAAGGTCCGCTTGAGACCTTCCTCTACACGCTCCTTCATTTTTTCATAATCAGCCTGGGTCTGCCCTGTATCTGCCGCAAAACCAACTTTACTCACGGACTTAATGGTAGATAGACCAACGTTAGAAGTCATGATGATTACGGTATTGCGAAAATCTACCACGCGCCCCTTGGAATCTGTCAATCTGCCATCCTCAAGTACCTGCAGCAAAATGTTAAACACGTCTGGGTGAGCTTTTTCAATTTCGTCCAGTAATACGACCGAGTAAGGCTTTCTGCGGACAGCTTCGGTTAACTGACCCCCTTCATCGTAGCCAACATAACCAGGAGGTGCCCCTACCAAACGGGAAACAGCATGTTTCTCCATATATTCTGACATGTCGATACGAACCAATGCATCTTCATCGCCAAAGAGTGCTTCAGCCAGTGCCCTGGCTAATTCGGTTTTACCAACACCGGTTGGTCCAAGGAAGATGAAGGAGCCTACCGGACGTTTTGGATCCTTTAGCCCTGCTCTGGCCCTGCGCACGGCTCTGGATACAGCTTTTACAGCATCATCCTGTCCAATCACCCTTTGGTGTAGGATTTCTTCTAGCTTTAGAAGCCTTTCCGATTCTTCTTGGGCCATCTTCTGCACAGGAATACCGGTCCAACTGGATACGATATGTGCTACATCTTCTTCTGTAACGACAAGGTTATCGCCACCCTTTGTTTGGTTCCAATTATCCCGGGCTTGGTTAATTTCTGTTAGTAGGGTTTGTTCACGATCCCTTAGTTCTGCAGCCTTTTCAAATTCTTGACTATTGATGGCTGACTCTTTCTCCTTACGAATCTCTTCCAGGGATTTTTCCTTATCCTTTAAATCCGGTGGCGCAGTAAATGCTTTTATGCGTACCCGGGATGCTGATTCATCAATTAGGTCAATGGCCTTATCGGGTAAAAAGCGATCCGTTATATAACGATCGGATAATTTTGCCGCAGCCTCCAATGCTTCATCCGTAATACTAACTCGGTGGTGTGCTTCATATTTATCCCGGATACCTTTAAGAATCTGCAGGGTTTCGTCCACCGTTGGCTCATCAACTTGAATCGGTTGAAAACGTCTTTCCAGTGCTGCATCCTTTTCAATATATTTTCTATATTCATCCAGAGTAGTAGCACCAATTGTCTGTATTTCCCCTCTGGCTAAGGCTGGTTTTAAAATATTGGCTGCGTCGATAGCCCCTTCAGCGGCACCGGCACCAATTAGGGTGTGAAGTTCATCAATAAAAACAATAATGTTCCCAGCTTGCCTAATCTCATCCATAACTTTTTTCAAACGATCTTCAAACTCACCACGGTATTTTGTCCCCGCCACCATACCAGCCAGGTCAAGGGTAACCACCCTGCGGTTTAATAAAATCTCTGGTACGTTACCGGCAATAATACGTTGCGCCAATCCTTCGGCGATGGCGGTTTTACCGACCCCAGGTTCACCAATTAAAACCGGATTGTTTTTCGTGCGGCGAGAAAGGACCTGAATAACCCGTTCGATTTCCTTCGCTCTTCCCACAACCGGGTCCAATTTGTCTTCTTTAGCCAAATTGGTTAAATCACGGCTAAATTGATCCAAGCTTGCCGTTTTGCACCCGCCAGCGGGGCAGCTTTGACCGCTTCCCCCCGAGGGTTGATTGCCACCCGGGGTCCCTCCGATCATGTTAATGACCTGCTGACGAACCCTTTCCAGGTCTGCCCCCAGGGAGATAAGCACTTGGGACGCAACTCCTTCTCCTTCCCTGATCAGACCCAGCAATAAATGTTCCGTACCAACGTAGTTATGTCCCATTAGACGTGACTCTTCCACGGCCAACTCCAATACTTTCTTTGCCCTTGGTGTGGGCGGGATATCCTCAGGCACAGGCTCATTTCCTGTTTCTACCATTTGTTCAACAGCAGCCTTTACCTTCTCTGCACTGATATTTATTTGGCTGAGGGCTCTAGCTGCTATGCCTTCACCCTCTCTTATCAGACCCAGCAGGATATGTTCCGTACCTATATAGGGGTACTTTAATCTCCGAGCTTCTTCTTGGGCTAAAACTAATACTTTTTGTGCCTTTTGGGTAAATCTTTGAAACATAATCTTACCTCCTATTCATTTGACAATGTGTTTAACCGATCTCGTATTAATGTCGCTCTAAATGTATCCCTTTGCTGAGGATTTAGGTCCGACCCCTTCAGTTTGTTTAAAAAGGCCGGCCTACTCATGATAATAAGTTCCATAATAAGTCCGGGAGGGATATCGGGAATAATACCCAGTTCTACTCCTAATCTTAAATCGGACATTAATGTCATGGTTTCATTCGAAGTCAAATTTCGTGCATACTTTAGTAATCCATAGGCTCGCCATACTTTATCCTCTATCCGAAACCTTTGTTCTTTATGGAGAGCCCTTCGGGCAGCCCTCTCTTGAGTCACTAATTGAAGTGCTACCGTAATGAGTCCGTCGATAATTTCTTCTTCCTGTAGGCCAAGGGTTACTTGATTTGAAACCTGAAACAAGTTCCCCGTAGCCTGGGTCCCTTCTCCGTACAATCCCCGCACGGTTAAGCCAAGCTTAGATAAAGTAGTGAGTACCGAGCTAATTTGTTGCGTCATAACCAATGCTGGTAAATGCAGCATGATGGATGCCCTCAGTCCAGTACCTACATTGGTTGGACAAGATGTCAAATAACCCAATTCTTCAGAAAAGGCATAATCCAAAATTTGTTCCAAACCATCATCAACCGCATTGGCTAAATCCCAACATTCCTTAAGTTGTAGACCCGGCAGCAGGCATTGAATACGTAAATGGTCTTCTTCATTAACCATCACACTAATCACTTCATCGTCCCGCAAAACAACTCCCCTTTTTTCAGGGTTTTCAAGCATATCTGGACTAATTAAGTGTTTCTCCACTAGTATTAGTCTTTCTGTGGGGGATAATTCGGTCATGCGAGACAATTCTAAGTTGCCCACTGTACCCGGCAAGGTCTTATGCCCGATGGCTGATTGTACAGCATAAAGGATTTTATCTGCATTTTCGTGCCCTAATAAATGCGGAAAGGGGTAACCTGTTAAATTTCTGGCTAAGCGGACTCGACTACTAATAATAACGTCATTTTCAGGCCCTGAAGCTTCTAACCACTTACTATATGGATTACTAACGGTCTCCTTTAACGACACAACTTCTCCCCCCTATTGAAGTTTTTGTTCAAGTTCTTTGATACGATCACGAATGCTAGCGGCCTTTTCAAATTCCTCTATTTTTATGGCTTCCTGGAGTTGATTCTTTAGTAATCTTATCTCCTTGGTAATAAGGGCAGTGCCGCCGGTCCGCTTGGGTACTTTTCCAGTATGAGTGCTACTGCCATGTATCCTTTTCAGCAAAGGCCTTACCCGCTCCCCAAATCGACTATAGCAATCGCTGCAGCCAAACAGTCCATTCTTAGCAACTTGCGTTTCCGAGGAACCACATTTTTCACAGTGCACTTGAGGCGTAGCATTGGTTTTTATACTAGAACCCATAAAATGGTGGTTAATTAAACCTGCTAAAAAATCGTGCAGATTTAATTGGGATGCAACCCCTAAACTTTCTGCTTGAAGCGCTGAGGCACATGCAGAGCATAGGTTCATTTGCTTTTTTGTATGGTTAACAATTTGAGTAAAGTGAACCTCAGCGGGTCTTTCTTGACAACGATCGCATAACATGGTCAAAACCTCCTCTATCTTAACTATCCCTAAATATTGCCCCCAACATTGCTCTTAGCAATTGAGCCCTTAGATGTTGCCGCCAGGGCAGCTCCATTGGAAAAATATTTCTGTCCATTACCGATCTAAAAACACGTGCTTCCCTATGGGTAATAATTTTTTCTTCAGACAACCTTTTAATAATTTTCTCTGCCTGAGATTGATTGATATTATCTCCTACTAAACGATAAATTTGTGCTATTGGATCATCATGTCTATCCAATGGTATTTTGATAATCCTAATAAAGCCACCACCACCCCTGCGGCTTTCCACAATATAACCGTTTTCACTGGTAAATCTAGTAGACAGGACATAATTAATTTGAGATGGTACACATTTAAACTGTGCAGCCAATTCATTTCTTTGAAGTTCAATATAATCATAAGAGCTGTCTTGAATCAGTTTTTTAATGTATTTTTCGATCAGTTCCGACATACTCGACATATCGTTCACCCCGCAAGAGTAATGGAAGTTTTAAATTATTGCATGAGCTGTTGACCTTTCCTGACCTTGACCTTATTATTATGTTACATTGTTATTTTTTTTAAACCCCGTGCCCAATAAATATAGTTTTTGACTTTGACTGACCTTGACCTTATTCTAAAATAAACCCAGTGAATCCTGCAACGGCTTCTATTGATTATTTTTAACCAAATTTGCTTAATTACCCAAGTTTAATAAGATTTGCTTAATAGATTATTATTTTTCACTAAATATTATGATTTTACTTCCCTACGCACAGGGGTAAACAAAAAACTTCTGCAGTTGCAGAAGTTTTTATTGGCTCCCCGAGCTGGACTCGAACCAGCAACCTACCGGTTAACAGCCGGTTGCTCCACCATTGAGCTATCGAGGAATATTAATTAATTCTGGCGGCGACCTACTCTCCCAGGAGCGCGAGCTCCAAGTACCATCGGCCCTGAAGGGCTTAACTGCTGTGTTCGGGATGGGAACAGGTGTACCCCCTCCGGTATCACCACCAGAAACTTATGCTATTGGGTCGTTCTTTTGGGTCTAGCTTCGCTTTTTTGTCAGACGCTGAGACAAGAAAACCGTCCCCGTGTCTATTGAAAACTAAACCATGTTAAAGTAACTGCGTTATATATTTTTAACCAAACAAATGGCTATTATTCTGGCTCCCCGAGCTGGACTCGAACCAGCAACCTACCGGTTAACAGCCGGTTGCTCCACCATTGAGCTATCGAGGAATATTAATTAATCTGGCAACGACCTACTCTCCCAGGAGCGTGAGCTCCAAGTACCATCGGCCCTGAAGGGCTTAACTGCTGTGTTCGGGATGGGAACAGGTGTACCCCCTCCGGTATCGCCACCAGAAACTTATATGCTTTTATATAATCTTATCTGTTCTCTGAAAACTAAACAGCTACTTCGTATTGCGTCTTCTGCTTTGGTCAAGAACTCGATCGATTAGTACCGGTCAGCTGAAAACATTGCTGCTCTTACACTCCCGGCCTATCTACCATGTTGTCTCCATGGAATCTTATCTACTTCCGTAGTGGGAAATCTCATCTTGAAGGAGGCTTCGTGCTTAGATGCTTTCAGCACTTATCCCTTCCGGACTTAGATACCCAGCACTACCGTTGGCACGATAGCTGGTACACCAGCGGTCCGTCCATC
>NZ_CEVWQM010000037.1:0-21791 GCF_982386235.1 Desulfotomaculum sp.
ACTGTATTTCTTTACAAATGCATCCCAATGTCCGTGGTGATCGAAAAATATCTGTTTTAATATATTTGTTTCCATATCCTAAGAGTAGCAAAAAATTGCAAGTAAAAGGACCCCTAAAACTTATACTTTCTGAATAAACAAGTAAAAGGACCCCTAAAACTTATACTTTCTGAATAAATAAAAAAAACAGGGTCTGCGACCCTGTCCTGCTTGTTGCGTGATTATAAATTTCTGCCGCCCTCTTTGTTTTCCAGTGAATCCGCTTCATCGTCATTTACAAAAACCACTTCATCACAATTGGGGCAGGTAACTTCTATAACGTCATCGTCCTCCAGTATATCTGACTCAAACATCACGGTTTCACCACAGCCGGGGCATTCGACCTCTACATAGTCTTCCCCTTCGCATTCGCAGCCACCCAGATCTTCCTCTAAGGTATAAAGGTCTTCATCAATGGTTTCCACGTAATCTTCCAGTTGTTCCTGGGCTTCCTCTAGACCTTCTAATTCTTCGGCTACATCCTGTAAAACACTAATAATTCCATTTAGTAAGCGCCCTTCCTTGTTTTCCACTGGCAGATCCATTCCGTCGGCCAAGCCCTGCAGGTACGCTACCTTTGATTTTAAACTATCCATGCAAAAACCCCCTTTACATTGGTACCGTAGTAACTCTACAGTATTATTCCTCAAGCAAGGGGGTTTTAAACATATTAGGATATTATACCCGTTTTACATAGTTACCCGTACGGGTATCTACTTGCAGCACATCTCCCACGTTGACAAAGAAGGGAACGTTGATTACTGCACCGGTTTCCAGAGTGGCAGGCTTGCCACCGCCGGAAGCTGTGTCCCCTTTAATGCCAGGGGCAGTTTCTACCACTTCCAATTCAACCGTGTTGGGAAGATCAACGGCAATAATACTTCCATTGTAGCTGGCAATGTTAAGGGTCATATTTTCTTTTAGCCACTTGATGGCATCTCCCATATCTCCCTTGGAAACCGTAAACTGATCATAGGTTTCCATATTCATCATGTTGTAGCTTTCACCATCATTGTACAGGTACTGCACTTCCTGACGCTCAATTCTAGCCGGCGTCAATTTTTCGTTGGGGTTAAAGGTTCTTTCAATCACTGCCCCGGTACGCATGTTTCTCATTTTGGTACGTACAAAAGCAGCCCCTTTACCGGGTTTAACATGCTGGAACTCTACAATTTGACAAACATCATTGTCAATTTCGACCGTTAAGCCGGTCCTAAAATCACTGGTAGAAATCAACGTAATCACCCTCCTAAAACTAAATTTACAGACTAATCAACTCATTTTTAGGTGAAGAAGTGAGTATCTCACACCCATTTTCAGTTACTAACACACTATCCTCTATACGCACCCCGCCCCATTGAGGCAGGTAGATGCCTGGTTCAATCGTAACAACCATACCCGGCTGCAACATCGTTTCATCCTTTGTGTTCAATCTGGGATTTTCGTGAATGGCAATGCCCACACCGTGACCGGTACCATGGCCAAAAAATTCCCCATACCCATGACTTGTGATCACCTTACGAGCCGCAGCATCCACTTCCTTCGCGGGAATGCCTGCCTTTACCGCTGCCAATCCAGCCATTTGAGCTTCCAGAACGATATGATATATTTCTAGCTGCTTAGAATCGGGTTGCCCTAATACCACTGTACGGGTCATATCCGAATTATAACCTTGATATAGGGCACCGAAATCCATGGTTAAAAAATCACCCGTTTGTAATTGACGCTGGCTGGCAACACCATGGGGCAATGCGGATCTTGGACCAGAGGCCATGATGGTATCAAAGGCAGTCCCCGAAGCTCCCAGTTGGCGCATAAAAAATTCCAGTTCCAGGGTTAATGCTAACTCTGAAATACCAGGCCGGATGTATTGTAAAATGTGAGAAAAGGCTTTATCGCCAATTTCCATGGCTTGACGAATGACCTTTATTTCCGTTTCATCCTTGATCAGCCGCAGTTCTTCCACCAATCCCTCACAGGGAACGAGTTCAATGTCCGACAGATGATGCTTGAGTTCCTGATATTTCTTATAAGATAGATCCTCCGCCTCAAAGGCTAGTTTCTCACCTTTATAATTTCTCAATCTTTCAGAAAGTAATCCAAAGGGTGATATTTGCTCAACCTTAACCACATTGAAATGAGGGCTTTGTATTTTAACTTGTTCGATGTATCGAAAATCAGTAAAAAAATCAGCCGTCGCTTGGCCAATTAGCAAAACCCCAGTGGTACCGGTAAAACCACTGAGGTAATAACGATTTTCCGGTTTGGTAATAAACAAATGGGAAATTCCCTTTTCAGACATTTTCTGACGTAGTCTGACTAGACGTTGTATCATTTTTTAACCTCCTGGATTGCGCAAGGGATACGGCTGCCCGAAGACCAAGCAAATAGCTGTCCAAACCCAAACCACTGATTTGACCGGCAGCCACTTCAGCAATCACCGATTTTCGGCGAAATTCTTCCCGGGCATGTATGTTCGATAAATGCACCTCAATCACAGGAATGTCAAGGGAAGCTACGGCATCCCGCAGCGCTATGCTATAATGCGTGAATGCTCCTGGATTAAACACCACAGCATCCATCCTTGCAGATGCTGCCTGGATCTTATCAATTAAGTCCCCTTCGTGGTTGGATTGATAGGTTTCTACCACTGCTGCCAGTTCCTTGGCCAACCCGAGGATTTGAGTATTTATTTGATCCAAGGTGATAAAACCATAGACCTTTGGTTCCCTTTTACCCAATTGATTTAAATTGGGTCCATGCAATACAAGAATATTCATATTTTCATTCTCCCCACATTACCGACACACATTTTACCATATTACATATACCCTTGCAAAGATAGTAACAAAATAAAAAAGTTTGTATTTCTTAATATAGAAATAAAAGAATGGGCACTGGAAAGTGCCCATGGGGAATTAGCTGCCGCTAAGGGACATTGAGGCAACACGCAGGCTCGGTGCCCCTTTGCCACCAAAAAACTCAAGATCATTACCCACAGCATCCACTGAACCTAGCAGTTCCATAATATTCCCTGCAATGGCTACCCCTCTCACAGGCCTGGTCAACTGACCATTTTCGATCCAGATTCCTGAGGCACCCAGCGAAAAATCACCGGAAATGGGATTTGCCGTGTGCATCCCCATAACCTCGGTTACGTATAAGCCGTTATTAACCTCTTTAATCATTTGCTCCGCACTAACTTGGCCCGGACGAATAAAGAAGTTGGTGGTTCCTACCTCCGGTGTGCCCTTAAAGGAACCCCGGATGCCATTACCGGTGGATTGAATGCCCTCCTTGGCTGCGGTATAGGTATTATGTAAAAATCCCTTTAATTGTCCCTGTTCAATTAAAATCGTCTCTGAGGTAGGTACTCCTTCACCATCAAAGGGAGCAGAGGCGATCCCCCCTTTACGTCTGCCATCATCCACCACCGTAATCAATTTGTTGGCCACTTCTTGGCCTACTTTGCCACCAAAAAGAGACCGGCCCTTTTGCACTGCTTCACCGGATAAAGCCGGAGCCAATAATCCTAAAAAATTGGTGGCAATGTAGGGGTCTAAAACAACCGCCGCCCGCTGGGATTTTACCGGCTTGGCCCCCAGCATGCGTACAGCCCGTGCCGCCGCAGTTTTACCTATGAATACTGGGTCCAGATCTGAGTATTTCAAACCATATGTCATGGCGAAACCAGTCTGGCTATCCTCACCCTCGCCTGCCACCAGTGACAAGTAAATACCACAGTAGGCCCCTTGATAATGGGCCTGCAGCCCCAGGGAATTTACAATGCTTACTTCCATTTCGCCATCCTGATAGGAGGAGCTTTCAATAATCTTAATCCGGCTGTCTTGTTGCTTGGCGACATTCTCCATCTCCACCGCCATTTTTATTTTTTCCTCCACCGAAGCAGCATGAATGGCAGGATCATAAATATCCAATGTCGGATATTGTTCATTTATTTGTGGTAGAGTATAGTAGGTATCCGGCTCCGTATTGGCACCATTGGCCAGGGCCTGCTGAACAACTTGGTCCAAACCTAAAGTACCAAAGTCCGTTGTAAAGGCAAAGCCCACCCGACCATCTGTAATAACCCGGATACCTAAGCCACGATCTTCTGCCAATTTCATCGTCTCTACTTCAGCATTCCGAGTTTCAATGGATAACTCCTTGCCACTCAGCAGGAAAGCCTCCGCCATTGTTGCACCACCTGCCGTTGCCCTTTGGACAGCATTTTGTGCGATGGTAATATATTTATCACTCAAGGAAAATACCCAGCTCCTTTCTCTCAACATAAGTATTGTTACCGTAGAACTTTAAATTATTAGAATCCATTTTATAAACACCGCATAACTATGCGAAGTGCTTTGGTTAACAACTGGAAATGATTACCCCGTGGATAAGTTGTTCTATGAGACAGATGTGAATATTTTAAAGTTTCCAGTAAAAAAGTTACCCAGTGTTAATTATACCCAAAAAAACAAGTAACTGTGTACAATATGTTACTTTGCAGGAAAAAAAATACTCTTTATTGAATAAGAACGTGACTTACCCTTCGCTAGATAACGTGGGCACTGTTATTGTTAAGAAAGGAGAAAAAAATGGGAAGTGGAATTGGAGGACTTATCGCTAACTTATTAACCTATCCGGTTCTTCTGGCAAGTATATCAATTGCGATATTTTCCGCTATTCTACTTCTCATTAAAGGCAAGCAGTTGAATAAAAAGAATAAAATACTTGTTATTGTGCTGCTAATAATTGCCTTGTCTGTTATTTTGTTTCTAGTAATTATGGCAATAGCCTTTGGCAGTGCACACCCGCCAGCTTCTCCTGTACGGATAAGGTAAAAGCTTTATAAATATAATCTTACACGAACAAGGTTGATATACGTTTTATCATTGTTTTAGATTCCTTATCTATCATTAATGACAGTAAGAATACCGTCATGCAAGGCTTTAGCCGTCTGATGATTAAAATCTTTATCCATGAGCATCTCCCTGTCTGACGCATTGGTCATATAAGCCACGTTTACAATTAAAGCAGGTATTTTCAGACTGCTGTATTTTATGCTTTCAGGCATAGCTCTAACGCCTGCATCCTGTGTCTTAAGTCCATTAAGAACTGCCTCCTGAATCAACAATGCTGCCTTTTGTCCATTGAGCGTACCGTCTTCATCCCCCGAAGTATTATAAAATGTCAAGGTACCTTTATCTGCCCGATCGGGACTATTGTTAAAATGTATACTTACAAATAAAGAGGCATTTAAATCATCCGCTAATGCCATCCTGCTTTCCAATTTAGTCATCTGATCTCCTTGACGGGTTAATTCTGCTTTTACCCCGGATTCTTTAAGCATGTCCCGTAACAGAAGTGCGATTGCAAGATTCAAATCTTTCTCGTTCATACTGGTTTTATCTTCGTTATAGACAGCCCCTCTGTCTTCCCCTCCATGACCGGGATCAATTAGAACGGTTTTTCCTTCAATAGGAATCAGTTTATGTGCTTGCTCTTGCGCCAGCTTCTGTTCAACCGCCCCATTCGGGACTGTAACATTTTGCTTTCCAATCGTTAATCCATTTTCATCCTTTGAATTTGAGTACGCCCCCAGTGCTATTGCCAGGGAGCCTAGTAAAACGATTATTACAGTGGATAAAACGATGGTTCTTTTGGATTTTACTCGATCTGACATGATATTACCCAACCTTTCTTTTAAATCCTTTTTCCCCTCATTTAGCGTCATGGAGAAAACATTCCCTTTGTATGCAGTATCTAAGGATACGACACTAAGAATGGTATTGCAGTATGCCGCTCTTTTTGAAATATCGAATCCCCGAGACACTGCTTCGTCACAGGACAACTCACACAATCTATTTATCTGTCGATTCATCCGATACATTAGGGGATTGAACCAGTGGATGCATACCGTAAGTTGTAAAATCCATTTGTACCAGATGTCAAGACGTTTGAGGTGGATCAGCTCATGCCTAAAAACATAATTTAGTTCATCAAATGTCAACTGATTTTCCGGTATAATAACTACCGGTTTAAATAATCCAATGAGCATAGGAGTTTTTAATATCCTGTTTTGGTAAAGGGGAATTTTTCTTTTTATGCCAAGTTCATTTTTCACCTTATTGAACAAATCGAATAAATTTTTGTCGATTGTAGTCATTGAACCTGCTTGTACGTGATCCATAAAACGTTTGTATTGAAAGACCCTGAGACTAAAAAGGAAAAGTGCGCCAACGGCCCATAAAATCCATATATTTCCTAGGTAATTATAAAAACTTTCTTTGGTTTGATGAGCGATCGGTGCTTCCGGTTGGTTATGAACCTTTCGTTGGTCTTTTGGGTATGGTTTTATTTCTGTAGCATGCATAACAGATGCCGCATCCTGCCGTTGCTCAGTTAAGGCAATTTTATCCCGGTTAACCGACTCAATCTTATCAAACAGGTTTCCCACCATACTGATATCCGGGGAAAAAGGAATGAGCATTCGCAGAATAACGATCAGCCAAATATAATACTGCCAGGTTTTAGATAAATATTTCTTTGTCAACGGTCTCATGGCAAAAAGAATAAAAGCTATAACTGAACCGGATAAGGAAAGCGACAAAACCAGCTTGAAAAAATCATTCATGTCGCTCACCTTCCGATTTTATAAATGCCTTAAGTTCCTCAATATCTTCCTGGGTAAGATCGTAATTTTGAACCAGAGAAGTCACCAGATTTTTTACGCTGCCTCCATACAAGTTCTTAATAAAGTTTTTGGTCTGCCTATCTAAATATTCTACTTCGGATATGGCTGGCAAATAGCAGTATACATCCAACTTTTCCTGTATAACTGCGTTTTTTTCATAGAGCCTTTTAATAAGAGTCCGAACAGTTGAACGGTCCCATCCCATCCGATCCTTGAGCTGCTGATAGATATAATTAGTAGATAAGGGCTTATCTGCGCCCCATAATATTTTCATCACCTCAAGCTCTGCTTCTGAAATTTTATGCGTTTTATTCATAAGAAACCTCCCCGCGTTACAATTGTCACCAATAATAGTATGTTACACCCGTCACCAGTTATTGTCAATCGTTTACAACCTTTTCGTTCGTCCAAATACTCCGATAAAAAACGAAACCGCCCCATTGGGCGGCATTTCTAGTGCACAAAATTCTGGGTCAAGGCAAAGAGTTTTCTAGCCGAGACCGGATTAAGTTCCTGTACGGAAGCCTCTACAATCAGATTGGGGTCCAACAGGGCCAGAATGGCTACCTTTTCACCTGTCCTCTGATTGGTATAAAAGCCTAAAACACAAAATTGCATATCCTCGCCGTAAATCTTTCTTGTTACAATGTCACCAATTTTCACCACCCACTACCCCCTAGCTATAGAAAAGGTCAATAAAATACCTGCCATTATTCTTACATTAACATATGACTTCGGGTAGGAAGGTGTGTCTGGACACTTTTTTCACTTTTGGCTGACATTCGATTATATTTAAAAAAAGCCTAGGTACCAGGCAAAAATTTTCTCCCCCCAAAAGGCTGCTATAATTGCCCCAAGGGCCAAAAAGGGCCCAAAGGGAACCGCATCCTTGCGCCCTTTGATACCAGTAGCCAATAATAAAATACCCAGCAAACCACCTAATAAAAAGGAAAGAAACAGGGCCAGGGCCACGGACTTTAACCCCAGATAAAGCCCCATCACAGCTGCCAACTTAATATCACCACCACCCATACCACCCTTGGAAGCAATGGCAATCAAAAGTAATACGAGACCAGCAGCAAGGAACCCAATCGCACCCCATTTTAATTGATCCATAGATTGCAAGAAAACCATGGGTACTCCCAGCAATCCCCCAACCAGCAAAACACCATCCGGGATAATTTGGTGGTATAAATCAATAACCGTGGTGACCACCAACATAGAAAAAAACGTAAGCATAGCCAAGGCCTCCCAGGATATACCCCAGGTAAACACCGTGGCCAAAAAGAGTAAACCAGTGGCCAACTCAACGAACGGATACTGCCAGGATACTTGCACACCACAGTAACGACATTTACCCCTTAAAAGAATATAGCTAAGCACAGGGACTAAATCCCTCGGCCTTAGGCGGTTGCTGCAGGCAAAACAGTGGGAGGGCGTGGTAACCACCGTTTCCCCCAAGGGAATCCGGTAAATGCAAACATTTAAAAAGCTGCCCACCACCAACCCAGTAATAAAAATAACACTGTAAAATACAATCACTTTGTTTCCTCCATCAAAGACTACCCTGCAATTAAAGACATGGGGGTCCATTCGGTATTTATTTCTTCTTGGGTTTATAAAAACCCTGTATACTTCTATCTGAATGGAACCGTTTTTTTGTATAATATATGAAATACTGTTAATTACCTGTACCTTTGCGTCAAGGAGGAATAGAAAATAATGTTTAGAAAAACCATGAGCGGGTTTCTCGTGCTGTTAACTTCCTTATTATTAATCGCCTTTCCTTCCGTTCAAGCCTGGGGGGCAGGTCTAGTAATTGAATTTGAAAAGGAGCAAGGCGGTAAAGAGGTTGACCGGGGCATCAGAGCCATCCACACTGCGGACGGCGGTTATCTTGTGTTGGCCGAGACCATGTCATCCTATCTGCAGGGGCATGGCAAAAACGACGCCTTACTAATTAAATTTGATGACAAAGGCCTGGTTAAATGGCAGAAAACCTACGGTGGGGGCGACGACGACCGGGTCTTCTCCGTAAAACAAACCAAAGACGGTGGATTTATCCTAACCGGCGTTAGCCAATCCTTTACCTGGGATTTGGACAAAAACCTTTACCTCGTAAAAACCGATAACTTGGGCCAGCAAAAATGGTACAAAATCTATGGGGGCAAAGGTGATGACAGCGGCAGGTGGGCAGAGGAAACCTCCGATGGCGGTTTTATCATTGTGGGGGAAACAAACTCTTCCGGTGCCGGGGATAAAGATATTTACCTCATTAAAACCAATGACCAGGGTAAACTGCAATGGGAGCAAACCCTTGGTGGTAAAAAATATGAATCCGGGGTCCAGGTATTCGAAACCAAGGATGGCGGCTACCTGCTGGCTGGCCAGACCAATTCCACAAAAACAGGTGATTTTGACATCTACTTGGCTAAGGTTGATCCCAAAGGAAAAAAACAGTGGGACAAAACCCTTGGTGGCAGCGGCTTAGACAGTGTAAATTATTTGCAGCAGACATCCGATGGCGGCTACATCCTGGCCGGGGAAACATCTAGCTTTAACACCACTGGTTCGGATGCTTATCTGCTAAAGACCGACCAGCTAGGCAATCTTCAGTGGGAAAAAACCTTCCGGGGTAACGGCTGGGCAGTGGCTAAATCCGTGCAGCAAGACCAGGAGGGCTCCTTCCTGCTAGCTGGCTGGACCACCGCCAAGGATGGAAAAGGTTTTGATCTTTACCTGGTTAAAACCGACCAAACCGGCAATCAATTATGGGACAAAACCCTGGCCGGAAGTAAATTTGACCAGAGTTTCTCTATCCAACAGAACAACAACAGCATTTTAATCACCGGCTGGTTCACCGAAAAACTTAAGTGGACTAAAAACCACAATAACGATGTGCAGATTTATTTTATGAAGCTTAATCTCAAATAAGGTAATCGCATCCGGCTTGCATTAGGGCAGTTTAATTTTGCAAAATGCCAGCCGGACCCCGTTTTTTGATATATAATATTGAACAAATTAAATATAAAAACGACAAAAAAGCAAGTCCGGAAAGTCATTTTCCGGAAAAGAACAGACAAAAAATATTATTGAGGAGGGTTACGGTGAATAAAAAAATTCATGCCATGTATTTTAGTCCCACTGGTACAACCAGTAAAGTGGTTTCTGGCCTAGCAAAGAAGCTTTCAGAGAATATGCCGGGGACAACTGTCCTTAATCGTATCAATTTTACATTGCCGGGAGTAAGAAAAGAACAATTCTCTTTTTCACAAGAGGATGTTGTCATTATGGGAGTGCCGGTCTATGCCGGAAGGGTGCCCAATGTCTTGCTAAATTTTTTAAATACCCTTCAAGGAAATGGTGCGTTAGCCATTGCAGTCGTTGTCTATGGAAACAGAAATTATGACGATGCCTTAATCGAGCTAAGGGATATTCTTGAGTCATGCGGTTTTAAAGTTTTTGCAGGGGGGGCATTTATAGGGGAACACTCATTCTCTAAAACCCTTGCCCAGAACAGACCGGATGACAAAGATATGGCCATCGTAAGTGATTTTGCTGATCAAATATTTAATAAATTAACGACTCAAGATACTTGGCAAACGGTAGTTGTAAAAGGGAATAAACCTTATAGAGCCTATTATAAGCCTAAAAACAAAGAAGATATCCCTGTGGACATTCGGAAAGTCACACCAAAAACCAATAGCGATTGCATCGATTGCAAGCTTTGCGTCGAGGTCTGTCCCATGGGATCGATTGATGATGAAGATGTCTCAAAATTAAATGGCATTTGTATTAAATGTGGTGCCTGTATTAAAAATTGTCCAACAGAAGCGAAGTTTTACGATGACCCCGATTATTTAAGACACAAATATGAATTAGAAGTTGACTTTGCCAGCAGAAGAGAGCCAGAATTCTTTTTATAAAAACAGCTTAACCTAGAATAAGGCAACCTTTAATAACCATCTGCAATGTAAAATCATAACACCCAGCTTTGTGACCATAATAAGCTTTAGTGCTGACGGGAGCCAGGAAATTCGATGGTATACTCTGTAAAGAAAAAGGCAAGCGGAACTGACGAAGCAAAATGCACCTACCATGGTAAATACCGGTTCGTTTGAAAACAACCAGGACAATAATGGGTTCCCTTCCTTAATAACACCCAGACTTATGCCATAGTGGGTTAATAATAGATCCAGCAATGTCAGCAAGCATATAAACATTAACATTTTCAATGCACTACCCCGTATTTTTATAGGGTAGTATAACCAATCTTAGGGGTCAGGCTTACATAGTCTGACCCCTAAGATTGGTTATACGAAACAAAGTACTGCATCTTAGAAATTAAATCTGTGTTACAATTAAATTAAAAAATATTTTCTTCCGTTTAACCTAACAGATTTTCTTTCTAGGGAGGTTTTTATGCAGCGGCTAAAGGGTATTGTTATTCCACTCATGATTCTTTTGCTATGGCTTATTGGTTCAGCCACAGAATCGATCAACCAATATATTATTCCTCCTCCCTCTAGAATCTGGCAAACCTTCCTTGACCTTTCCGCCAGCGGCGTATTGCTTGATCATATCGCCATTAGCCTGTACAGGGTCTTTGCAGGTTTTCTTTTAACTGTCATGTTTGCCTTCCCATTGGCTGTTTTAGTTGGGATGAACCAAAGATTGGCACCTTTTATCGATCCTGTGCTGGATTTTCTGGGGCATATTCCGCCCATTTCCTGCATCCCGATTCTCATTCTCTGGTTTGGCATTGATGAGGCTTCCAAGCTGGCAGTTATTATCTTGGCTACCTTTTTCCCAGTCTTTCTAAACACCGCCAATGGTATCTTAGGCTGCAGCAAGCAACTGCTGGAGGTAGGCGATGTGTTTGGCTTTAATACCTGGGACAAGTTTTCACGCATTATTATGCCTGCAGCCCTCCCCTCCATCATTGTGGGATTCCGACTGGGGTTAGGCTACAGCTGGCGATCACTGATTGGTGCAGAACTGATTGCAGCCTCCTCAGGCATTGGCTATATGATCATCGAAGCGGAACAGCTTTCTCGGCCAGATATTATTATTGTGGGCATTCTTACCATCGGCTTGTTCGGCTATATGATTGATTTCTGTTTCTTTAAACTAACGAATTACCTACTCCCCTGGAATGGAAAGAGGGAATTATATGGCAGGAGTTAACATCGAAGATCTTAGCAAAACATACCTCATTCATGATCAAGAGGTAAAGGCCCTCTCAACTATTAATTTAACGATCCAGGACGGTAGTTTTGTCGCACTGGTGGGGAAGAGTGGTTCTGGTAAAACCACTTTGCTGAGACTTCTCTGCGGCTTAGAACAGATGACGAAGGGCCGAATTTCATTTCTTTCACCAGAAAAGCCAACGGCCACAGGAAAAGAAAGAATCAGTATTGTCTTTCAGGAACCCAGGCTGATGCCCTGGTTAACCGTGCAAGAAAATATGGCCCTCCCTTTAATTAAGGAAAAGAACCGCCAGCAGGTAAGCCAAACGGTTGCCCACTTTTTAGATTTGCTGGGTTTGAAAAAGTTTAAAGATGCTTATCCCTCACAGATCTCCGGCGGCATGGCCCAGAGGGTTGCTCTGGGTAGAACCCTTTGCTACGACCCTGACGTCATTCTGATGGACGAGCCGCTGGGGGCTCTGGACGCCTTTACCAGAAAGAATTTACAAACCGAATTGATTGATATTTTTCTATTACAGAAAAAGACCATTATTTTTGTTACACATGATGTGGATGAGGCCGTCTTTCTTAGCCAACGGGTGGTGATTTTTGATGGAGGAAAGATAATGGAGGATGTTCCAGTGCCACTGGACTATCCTCGGGACCCACTGGCGAAGGATTTTTTCCAGATTAGAGAACAGATTTTGCGCACAATTACCGGAAAATAAAAGAAATAAGGTGAAGTTATGAAAAGAATTTCTCAATTGATTGCTATTCTTATACTGACAACACTGGTACTGACAGGGTGCGGCGGGCAGCAAGCTCAACCCACTCCTTCCCCGGCCCAGGATGAGCCAAACCAACCAAAGGTTGAGAGTATTAAAATCTCCTATGTGAAACTACCACTTAATGTTCCTTCCATTGTGGAAAAGAAAATGGGGTTATTTGAAAAAGAATTTGAACGGGATCATATACAAGTTGTCTTTCCGGAAATTACCGAAGGTCCAAAAATGACAGCCGCCCTTGCTTCTGGATCTTTGGATTTTTGCAATGCCCTGGGCGGAACTTCTGCCATACTGGCAGCAGCCAACGGCGTTGATCTAAAGATTATTGGTATGTACAGCAGAGCACCCAAGGCCTTTACCCTCATGACCAAAGACCCCAGTATTCAATCTGTAGCCGACCTAAAGGGTAAAAAAGTTGCCGGTCCTAAAGGTACCATCCTGCACCAACTGCTTTTGGCCAGTCTGCAGGAAAATAACCTAAAAGCCGAAGACGTAGAATACATTAATATGCCCATACCTTCCGGCTTAACTGCCCTGCAATCGGGTAATGTCGACGCCGCCCTTATTGCCGGTCCGGCGGTACCAGGTGCCCTGGCCAGCGGTGCCCGGATTATCACCACCGGAGAAGGTCTCTTGGATGCCACCATTGTTATAGCTGTATCCGGGGACTTTTACAAAAATTATCCCGATCTGGTGCAGCGCTATTTAAAGGTCCATGCAGAAAGTCTTCAATACATGAAAGACAAACCCGAAGAGGTTTATGCCATGGCTGCCGAGGAAACGAATATCTCCCTGGCAGACGTCAAGCAGATGTACGACTGGTATGATTTTAACCCCTCCATCACAGACAAGGATATCGAAGACCTTGAGAAAACCCAGGAATTTCTGCTGCAAAACGACATGTTAACGAATAAAATCGATATTAAGGAACTCATTGTAACACCTTAATTAAAATAAAAAACAAACTCCCCTATCTCTAAATATCCCGCAGAAAGATAGAAGAGTTTGGCTATTTGGGGTCAGGCTTTCCATACTGTAAGCCTGACCCCAAAAAATTCCTGTTACTTTACTAATAATTTCACGTCTTATTGATTAGAAACAAAATAACGAACAACTAGGAGTTGATCCACTTGAAAAAAAAGTTATTTCCATTCGTTTTAAGTGCCCTTATGCTATTTCCTAACATCGGTTTTGGCCAAACTCATTTTACAGATGTTGCAGGCCACTGGGCTGCCAGCGAAATTGAAACCATTTACCAAAAGGGTTATCTAAAGGGCATTAGCAGTGATAAATTTAGCCCTAACACCCAAGTCAGCCGGACCGAGCTGGCCACTGCCTTGGATCGGATTTTTGAATTTAATTCCCATGATTTAAAAATTATCACCCAGGCTAACCCCAATCAGCCAGTGACCAGATTGGAAATTGCTAAAGCCATCAATGATTCCTTTAAAGCCAAAAACCTAGGGCTTATCACCACCCTAATGATGCCCGTCTATGAGGATACCTTAAATCTGTCCCAGGAAGACCAAAATATCATCGTTCTTATTTTTAACACAGGTATCATGAAAGGCAAGACTACTCAAAACTTTCATCCCCATGACAATGTTACCAGAGCAGAGCTAGCTGTTATTCTTAATCGAACACTTAATGCCAAACAATATGCTTTCCCCCTGAAAGAGGAATCGGACACTCAGCAAAAAACAGATCTCCGGGGTAAAATAATGGATATTACTACTGGTGAGGAAAATACCGAACTTTTTATTGAAGGTCCGATTGAAAAGGACACCCTGTATGATAAAGCCAGGGTGAGGATCACGGAAGAGACCCTATTTATGAAAGGGCCCTCTGAAATTTCACTGCAGGATCTTAAAACAGATTTAAACGTTGAAGTGGAATTTACTGGTCCGGTTACTAAATCCTACCCCGCCATTGGCACCGCTAAGGTTATTCGGGTTATAGAATAAGCCAAAAACTCGGGGTCAGGTTGCATTATGGCCGTTTCAATTTGCCATAACACAACCTGACCCCGACGATCCAATTTCCTTAAACTTTAAATTTTTGTACCATTGTATCAAGTTGACTGGCGATACCGGCAAGGGATTCTGCATTGGCAGACACTTCTTGCATAGAGGCAGTTTGTTCCTCTGTGGAGGCTGCGATGTTTTGAATACCTGAAGCCATTTGCTCAATATGGGACGTAACGCTTTCAATTTCTAGGGTCAGGCCTTGGACACCATTAATGATGTCCTTAAATTTATAGCCCACTTCTTGAACAACCACATTACCCGACTCAACTTCCTTTCTACTTTCTGCCATCGTATTTACTGCCCTCGTGGATTCGTTCTGAATGGCATTGACCAAACCGGATATCTCCTTCGCTGCCTGTCTGGATTGTTCTGCCAGTTTACGAACCTCATCCGATACAACGGCAAAGCCTCTGCCGTTTTCGCCCGCTCTGGCAGCCTCAATGGCAGCATTCAAGGCAAGCAGATTGGTCTGGTCTGCGATTTTGGTGATCAACTCCACGATATGGTTGATCTCTTGGGACTTTTTGCTAACCCCATCAACGGCCAGCGAAACGTCTCTGGTAGTATGGGCGATGGTGTCCATTTGCTGAATTACCCGTTCAATACCTTGGTTGCCTTCGTTAGCGATGTTATTTGTTGAATTAGACACCCCCGCTACCCTTTGCATCGTGACACTGACCGTATCGACTGTGTTGGATATTTGGCCCATCGTGATGGCTGTTTCATTGGCATTCGTAACAACTTGGCCAGCCGCCGAGGTAAATTGAGAAGACATATTGGTTAGTTGGCGAGTATTTTGGCCAATGCCTTTGATGATGGAGCTAAATTGATCAAGCATTTTTTGATAGGCACCTGCCATGATACCCACTTCATCCTGTGACTTAACACTTACTTTATGATAGAGTTCCCCAGCGGCAACTTTATTACTGATTTGAGCCAACTCTTCCAGTGGTTTAGCCAGGGATTTAGAAAACAGGAAGATCAAGACAATCAAAATAATGCTTATTCCTAAACAAACAGCAATAATTCTTTGCTGTTGTTTTCCGATTTCCTGAGCAACTCCGGATTTTAGACTGTTCGTTGCTAACCCGATAATAAAATAATTGGCCTCATCCGGCACTACAACCTGCACAAATTCTTGGCCGTTTTTTTCGATGATCTCAGACTGTTCCTGATTCAGCTTTTCTGTTGGGAAAACTTCCAATTCTATCCCTGACGCAAGTTCAACCTTACCTTCCTTATTAACAACCATGACATAATCAACAATGTCCTTTTCAACCAGGTTATCAATAAAGGTTTTCATGCCCAGCTTCTCCTTAAGTTGGACAACCTTTTCTGCTTCCATACCAACCTGAACAATACCTGGTTGGTCACTTCTACCGACTCCAACATATTTAAAATATTTATCGTCCAAATCTCGATTCATGGATGGTTGGGTAACAACTTCACCGGGCTTACCAATCAACTTGCGAAATTCACTGGCCTGAGCAGCGGGATCCGTGGGAAATACCCATCCCTGACCTTCATCCACATTCGTTAATGTTACAATACCCTTGGCATCTGTAATCCAAAACTCCCCAATGCCAGTTTGCCCAGCAATCTGCTTCAATCTTTCATTGGTAACCTTGCCTTGTTTTAATAATTCATCCATTAAAAAGGCTTGGGCCATCATATCCTGATTTAGGATATCTTCCGCAATATGCTCGGCCTCCTTTGCCGTGTGTCCGTTATTAATTAGTACTTTGGAAATCGTTAAGGCCTGATCCTTAAAGGATGAGAACAACGCTTTTTCAGAATTTAGATAGGAAAAATACCCGATTAATGATCCACCAAGAAATAATAATAATGCTATCGTGACAGTAAGTTTTGTTGAGATGCTATTTTTCATTTATGTTTTTCGGATATGTAAAACTGCAAAAACATAACCCAACACCCCCCCTTTTGTTATTTCTTTAACTTGCAGTTTTAAAAACTACCAAAACTGGCGTTTTTATTAACCCAGCTCCTTCCTAAAAACAACATCACCCTATCAGGGAAACCTAAAAGTGACTTCATTTTGATTTTTTAAGATTTATGCTATATTATGTAGACCTTTAATGGCAATTTTCCTTTGATGATATTTATTTGTATTTTACTAACTTTATCAGAAAATAAAATCTTTTTCATTTCTTTTTTCTTAATTTATTCTTAAAAATTTAAAAGCCAACCAGTCTCTAAAAAACCGCTTGGAACAACTGCTATAGGTAAGTAAGTTGGTCAAAATAAAAAAATCCTCTAATAATAAAAACTCCCCCACTAGGCAACGGATGCCAATCCATCGGGAGAGTTAAATAAACCAATCCCTTTATTTAGTTAAAGTGGCAACGCAGGGAGGGACAGTCCTATTTAGGTACAACTGGAAAATCAAGGGGGGATTCCGGTTTTCTCCCTGCTCAGATACCCCTGTAAATGGGTGGGAGTAACAAGTGGAACTAGCAGACCAGGAGGGCTTCTGGTTTCTCGCCCATGCACTATTATGATATAATCAATCCAAAAGGGTGTGATTAAGCTATGATGTGGGCAGAGGTTCGCAAACTTTTTCCTAACCAATTTGTACAAATGAAAGTCTTGCAATCACATACCGAAGATAACTACGAAGTTATAGATGATGTAGCTGTAATCCGCAGTATCTCGGATCCTAAGGAAGCCACCAGGGAGCTTGTAAAAAGCAAGGGCGATACCTTGGTTTATCATACCTCTAAGGAAGAAATTAGGATTAGAATTAGGATTTCTCCAGGTTTTCGGGGTATAATTTGATGACCAAATTAAAGTTTGAAAATGGATTACTCTATACATCTTTGAAGGTTTATTATAAAGGCAGAGTAAAAAACATTGATAAAATAGTAATCGATACAGGTGCCGCCCATTCTATCGTATCTACTGATGCCATCGAGGACGTTGGACTTATCATTGATGATGACGATGAAATTATTATTAGTGTTGGCATTGGTGGTAAGCAATTTGCAGTGATTAAACAAGTTGATGGTGTAGAGTTTAATGGGTTTAGGGTTGAGAACTGTAAGATAGATATTGGTGAAATTGATTTCGGTGGAGAAATTAATGGGTTACTAGGTTTGGATTTGTTAATAGAAGCAGGCGTGATTTTAGATTTGAAAAACTTAAGAATATTTGAAGCAGTGTAAATTATAGCAATAGAGATCAATTCAACGTTATAGTTATGCAATTCAAAATATTTAGTTATTTAAAGTGATAACTCACGTGGATTACGGTAGGAATGCCCGTTACCGGGCACCCCCCGTACAAATCCGTACATGAGGAATTACCTCACCCCCGAGGTGATTTCGGAGCTCAGTTTCTGGCCTGCGCTTCTCCCTGTCAACGCTTCACGTGCAGCCTCACGGCTGCCCGCGCATAACTCGGGGTCGTGATGGTGCAGCTACTCTTTTCACGTAGGGCTCTTTTACCCCCCTACTCTATGCCGGTTTTTCCCGGCGTTTACAACAAGCCCCTTCTGGGTAAAATTGAAATACCAGAGGAGGGGGTGCACCAGTGGTCTGCTCAACCTTGCTGGGTGGGATTCGCACCCACTATATGATGCGCCATTTATCGGTCGCACGGACAGTTTTGAGTAACACAAAAGAACCGCCTGAGACCACTGAAAAAGTGCTCCTAAAAATTCACCCTATACAATATGTTGTGATTCAATATGCGTTTTAGTCACAATATATTGAGTGGATTCTTGGAAAATGATACTTTTTCAGTGGTCTTGAATTGTCCCCTTATCTTCCCTCGATAGTAACCAAGGATACTTGGCTCCTATTGAATAATCTAATCGGCAATACACTTGTACCCAAACCACTGTCGATATAAAGTTTCTTGCCATGTTCAAGGTTATATACTCCCTTCTCCAGCTTTGGGAAAAATCCCTGGCCAGGAGCTACAATTCCTCCTATGACAGGGAACCTTACCTGTCCCCCGTGGGTGTGCCCACTTAAAATTAAGTCTGCTGGCAGGTTCTTTTCAGTTACGATCCCTGGAGAGTGAGATAGGAGTATCGTATAGAATTTCTCATTGATACCTTTGGCAGCAATTCCCAGATCAGCGCGCTCTGTATGAAAATCATCTACCCCACAGATATTGATACTGGTATTCCCGAAATCAATAATAATATTTTTATTATTTAGGATTACTACGTTAAGCTTTTTCAATCCCTGTAGGAAATCTTCCGTTCGATCGTTCTCCCATTCATGGTTACCCGATACAAAAAATACCTTCGGGGTGACCTTAACGAGTTCCTCAACAAACCTATAAGCATTCGAAAAATCCGTGGTGTTTCGATTAATTAAATCACCCGTAATGACAATGATATCTGGCTTTTGGCGTTTGATTTGTTTTATAAATTCTACGCTACCAGTAAAATTCCCACTATGTACATCCGATACTTGTAGAATTTTAAAGCTTGTATCTTGGGACAACTTATCGGTATTGAACTTTACCTTCGTTATCTTCGGGTAGTGAACTTCAAAATAGATTTCACAAAACACCATCAAGAATGCCAATAAAGTTAATGCAAAAACCAGATTTTGTAACATTCGAACCCTCACAATTACTATTTATAAAACTTACTGATAAAGCACCTAAGCGTGCCAAAGCCATCGTAATCCACTATTCTCATTCAAAAAATGGGTATAACCGCTCCACTTGTATTCATTCACTGGCTTGATCATACCTGCTTTGACAGGATTCATCCAGCTTCTTCTCATATAGTCTTAATAAACCGAAGTTTATCATTATCATCTTTAAAGATACCCTGTTCATTGCCACGGAGCAGGATGTGATAGAAGCCACCTTTGCTTTTCTCCCTCTGGTTCCTTGGCAATTTTAACACCCCCTAATTCATTATAAGCAGGGGTGTTATCGCAATCAAGACAAAAGAACCGTCATGTCTTCCCAGAAGTAAAAAGAAAAGCAGCCTCCAAAATGGATCAACTGCTTAACATTAAAGCATCCTCTCAAAACTGAGAGGATTTTATTTTTCAAAAACCGGTTGCAGTACAAAGCAAAAATAAAAGGGCCTGCATTTCTGCAGACCCTTGATTTTACTGGTCGGAGCGACAGGAGTTGAAGATGACTCCCCCAATGCCGTTAACCCTTGATTTTTCAAGGCTTTGAGGGAATTTACTTGTGTCCATTCCGAATTTTATTCCGAACCCAAATTTTGTAAGTTATCCACTCGGAATTATTCTGACTGTATTGCTTTTACTGAATCAACTATATTCAAACTCTTCTTAACTAAATGGGCGTAAGTTGTAGTGATAGTTTCTATGGTATCGCCTATCAAATCTGCTATTTGAGATAAAGAATATCCGGCATCAATCATTAAAGAAACAGCCGTATGTCTTAAATCATGGACTCTCATATGAGTGAAACCAGACTTATTCAACATTCTGTTTAAAGTTATTCTTACTGCATTTGCTCTGATAGGTCTACCATTTTCATTAAAAATAAGAGTTTCATTAATATTGATACTAACAGTTTGTCCATTTAGTTTTCTCTTTTTGTCCCTCAGTATAGCAACAACTTCTTCATCCAGTTTAATTGTCCTTAAACTGTTCTCAGTTTTAGGCTCTTGCTTAATAGTTCTTTTCTTGGTATTCGCTGATCTTTGAATAGTAATGGTATTTTTAATTAAATCGAAGTCTTTCCACTTCAGCCCTAGAACTTCTCCTAGTCTCATCCCTGTCGTAAGTAAGATAAGTATTATTGGATAATGTTTGTAGTGCTTACCATTGTCTTTTAATACTTTTATTTCATTCCAATTTAATACTTTTCTTTCTTTCCTTGGGTTCTTAGGAGGTGTTAATCCTATGGTCACATCTTTATTCATTAATTCCCACACAACCGCTGTTCTAAGGGCTGTTTTTAATGTTCCGTACATCCCTTTAATTGTCTTAGGTGCTAATTGATCATTTAAAGGTTTCAACTTTTCTCTTAGAAGCAAAACTTTCAAATCAATCAATTTTATTTTCCCAATCAAAGGAATCAACCTTTTTACATGATAAGAATATGTCTCATGTGTTCTTTCATCAATATCACTTTTTACTTGTTCCAGCCAATATTCTAAATATTGTTCTAGTGACATTAATGAATCTAGGTTATTATTTTGTTTAAGTTGAGCTTCAAATATTGCAGCGAATTGATTCGCTTCGGGTCTGCTCCCTTCAAACTTTTTGCTTTTTGTAATTTTTTTACCATTACTATCTTTGCCTAGATACACTGTGATTACATAAGAATTCTTCTTATCCTTTAATTTCTTTATTTGTGCCATTTTTTATCTCCTCATTAAATAAAGAGAAGATTAAGGTATATTATTGGTTCTACAATAACATACCCTCTTCCTTTATAAATTAAAATATTTCATTGTATTTCTTCGGGAAATATAATCCTCCATTGCCTTTTGTGTGACACGCAAGCCCCTTACGCCCGTTTTAAAAGATTCGATTTCGCCAGAATAGACCATTGAATAAACATCTTGCTTTCTCTTTTTAAGTAGCTTTGCAAGCTGTGGAATAGTATATATTTCCATATAATAATCACCTTTTATATTTAAATTTGATTAATATTTGATACTACGAATTCTAATAGATGAAATGAATTAAGCAGGGTTATCCCTGCTTTTTAATTATATATATATCTTTACTTTTATTATTAAAATAACAATATATTAGTAGACGTTTATAATTATATTTGTATTTTGATTATATTCTATTTTATAGTGATTAAAATAAAATTATTGTATATTATAAGTCATTTAGATTATACTAAGGTTAATTTATTAATAGAGTTATTGATGACCTATAAAGTTAAATATAGATTATGCACCTGTTCCCAATGAAGAGTTTGAAGAAATAATACCTGGATTCCCGGAAACTCATAACGAGGCCGGAGGGGTAATACCTAAGTGTTTATAAATTTCCTTCTGCTTCTCAAGAATCTCGCCAACCCGCAGTTTCTGGCCAGGCAATTCAAAGCATTCAATAACATCAAGTTTATC
>NZ_CEVWQM010000038.1:0-20723 GCF_982386235.1 Desulfotomaculum sp.
GATGATGTTCTAAAAGATGTAGGGGAATTATTTAATATTGATTTTTCCAAAAGGGTACGGAGCCTTGGAGAAATAAAAAAAGTTTTTGCCGGTACCAAAAAGGGTAAAAATACGCTATGATTTTCAGAAAAAGCAAAACAGGGCGTGTTGCAAAACGTTTATTTGAAAACGTAGGGCGACACGCCCTTGATCGTACTTGAACTAATTGCAGCATTCATTTGTAAAAGCCAGAACTTCTTCAGTGCCCTCGAACCTGTCCCCGGTGGGGTAGTGGCATCAATATGGGTGTCGCTATAGAAGGTGAAGTAGTCGCTGGCTCGCTACCAAAAAGAACTGCAGTGGCACCCATGAAACCAGAATAGGTGTAGGTCAGCCCATTACTACTTTCGCAGCCAGGCACGTTGACGGTTACTTGTACTGTTTCTAAACTCGTTGATGGAGGAACGGTAGCGGTAATTTCTGTATCGCTGACCACAGAAAAGGCAAGGGCAGGTTCCGGTAAGGACACAAGACTATCTAGATTCACCTGCAAAGTCAGTTCGGCTAACGTTACAGGAACTTTGGCTATCACCGAACCACCAACCGTAGTAACGGGTAAGGTGATACTGGTGCAACTTGGTTCGGTTTTATTGATCACCTTTACACAGATCACTTTTGCGATTGAGTACTTAAAGGGTGACATAGCTACCCCTCCAAGTATTAGTTTATATTAGCAGGTCATTCCATGATGGCTTCAATGGTTACTGTATGAATGCCTAACACACAAGGACCTTCATTATGGAAAGTCCTTGTGTGTTCCCTACAGCTTTTTAGCAAAGTCTAATTGTACTGGTTATCAATGGCCGGGCAACAGGCCAAGCATCCCAACAAAGAAGAGGCGCGAGCCGAAGTGCTAAGCAAAGAGAAGCTTTTGTAAAGCCAAGGCAGGGAGACTCCGCAGCTTCCCCCTGCCTTTCCTGCTATCCCGCGCAATTACTTTTTGATGGGAAAATAAATTTCGGTTACATATTCACTGGGCGGAACATTGTCGTCGCAGCCTTTGACATACAACTCAAAGGGCGGTCCGGCAACGACATACCCTTCTCTTTCAATCCATTCCATAAGCGCCGTATAGCAGGGAGTGAAATCGTCATAGGGGCCGATATGGGTGGCAAAGCAGCAAAGCCCCGGAGCAAGCTCCCGCAACTGCTCGCCGCTGCCGCCCGCTACCTCCACCCCAACCTCGATATCCGTGCATTCATGATTGAATTCCACGTCATGGTAGACGGACAGGAACGGTCCGGCAGGCTTCAACCGCTTCTTTTCCAACCCAGCGCATAATGCGCCAAAGGCTTCTTCAAAATCCCGGACACTCATTTTCCGTCTTAAGGAATAAATGGTTTTGGGGTGAATTTCCACGGTTTTCACTAAATAATTGGCTTGCATGATATTCTCACACCTTTCTATTTTCTCAATGTCCTGCTCCATTTGCAGCAGGAGGTGCCGCTGATCCTCGATTTGCCGCAGGAACTCCTCTTTTTTGGCTTGCAAGAGTTCGGCCAGGCGACTGTTGTCCCTGGCGGCCAGAACAGCAGCAATCTCAGGCAAGGAAAACAGATACCGCTTCAGCCTCGAAATCAGCAGCATGTCCCGAAGCTGAGAAACCTCGTAATAGCGATAGCCGGAGTCCCTGCTGACAAATCCGGGCTTGAGCAGCCCGATCTGATCGTAATAGCGAAGCGTTTTTGTCGACACCCTGCTGATTCTGGAGAATTCTCCGATTGTTAGCATAGAATCACCACCTCGATGGCATTTGAACATGTTCTCATTGGAGTATACGGCTTCCAGTTAGGGCAAAGTCAAGCGCTCTTTCATATTTTTATAAAATTATTTATCCATCCGACAAAGAGGAAGGGCAAAGGAATTTGCCTATGAATAGTACAAGTATAGTGACCTGTTATTGCTGGCGGACGAGCAGGACGATATGGTAGATGAGTATCTTGAGTGAGGTGAAATATTTGTTTTGCATGACGAAGGAGTTAAAGCCGAATGCGTAGTCACAAAAGAAGCGACTGGGACTTATGAAACAAAAAATATTGCGGTTCAGCCGGATTGCCGATATGATTTATCTGAAAAGGGAACGATGAAACCAAGCTTGAAATTGATTGAGGTGATTCTATGGTTATAAAGCGAGCAACGATTCAAGACGTGAAAACGATCAGTCATATTCATGCTTCCAGTTGGAAAGGCGCTTATAGAGGCATGATTCCCCAACAGTATCTTAATGAATTACAAGATGATTTTTGGGTAGATGCTTTTCAAGGCTGGATTGAGGCTAATACCGTAACTGTACTGCTTATTTATGAACAAGAATCAGCCGTTGGCTGTATTGCCTACGGAAAGTCAAGAGATAAGAAATTGTCTGAATGGGGAGAAATTATTTCGATTTATCTTTTGCCGGAGTATCTTGGAAAAGGATATGGGCATAAACTCTTGAAAGCCGCCCTGGATGATCTGGAAATTGACGGATATAACGACGTTTATTTATGGGTTTTAGAAAATAACGAGACAGCTAAAAAATTTTATGAGCGAAACGGCTTCACGTTCAATAATGAGAAATACTCCTTTGAAATAATGAAGGAGCCTTTTGAAGATATGCGTTATGTTTTTAGTTTCAATAGCATCCAAGTATAAACATGCTTAGAATCAAATGAAGTTGAATTGTTTATAAAATAGGGGTAAATATGATTAGAAGGTTCAAAATTGATGAATTAGACATAGTTATGAAAATATGGCTTGAAAGCAACATAAAGGCTCATGATTTTATTAGCAAAAGTTACTGGCAGGGTAACTATGAAATGGTTAAAGAGATGTTGCCAAATGCAACAATATTCATTTACGAAGATAACAGTATAATTCAAGGATTTGTTGGGTTGATGGAAGGTTATATTGCTGGGATATTTATTAATACAAGTAGTCGATCCCAGGGCATAGGAAAAGCTTTACTTGATTATGTCAAGGCTAACCACTCTGAATTGTCGTTGCAAGTTTATAAAAAGAATGTTCGTGCGATTAAATTTTACCTAAGAGAAGGTTTTTCGATTTCAAAAGAGCAAATTGATGAAAGTACTGGTGAAGTAGAGCTTATAATGAATTGGACAAGATGAATAGCAAGTTATCCGAGCTTGGCCTATATTTTTCTCTATCAAAAATAGGGAGTGTACGGAATTTTGTGTAATTCGTTTGTTGTCGCATAAATTTGGGAAGGCTTATGATGGCTCTTACCTGTCGGGAGGGTAAGACAAATGCTGAGGAGCAACCTGAGCGCCCCACAGGGTTCTGCCGGAGATTAGCTGAGGATATTACTCCTAGCTTTCTTCTTTTTATAGATATAATACTTTGATTTTTTCTATTGCTTCCAACGAAATTATTCTGTACTAAATCACCACTTAATAGCTTTCCAATGTCAACTTCTATCAATTGTAACCAATAAATATAATTATTTAAATCAACGCTCCGTAGAGTTCAGAATAAATCATAATTTATCTTCAAAAATTAAATACCATAATATTGATGAAGCAAAGTATAGCCTGAAATAATGTAAAGGTGTATAAATTATAAATAAGGGACAATCTGTGTTGCAACATGCCTATAATCCTGTAAACTGGTTTTCATGGAGTTGCCATGCTTTTGAAAAGGCTAAGCAGGAAGATAAACCTATCTTCTTATCTATTGGGTATTCCTAGCGTTGGTTATAGTTAAGGCTACTTGACATTGGTGGCAAACGGGTTACTAGAACCAAACAAAAAAGCAAGGCTTTTCACCTTGCCATTCATTGTATTAATGCAAATACTCTTCCTTCCATTAAATTAAGGTCTATTTTTTGCAAATAGCATATGAGCTTGTCTGTATATCGACCTCACTATATACAGTAAATTGTTAGTGTCACTATAAAATAAGCTCCCCCAGAAAGGAGGTGTAAACGTGCACGATATTTGAGCTACCAAGTCCTTCATAAAACCATGATTATATGTTAAATTTCTCTGGGGTGTAGGGAAATGGCCCGAGCATTTTATTCTACTATTTTATTCTACTACTGTACGGCTGATAATTTCATCCTGTACTTCCTTGCAAAGCTCTACAAAAAAGGCACTATATCCAGCAACTCTTACAATAAGGTCGCGATATTCTTCCGGATGAAGTTGAGCTTCTTGTAATGTTTTATTATCCACACAATTGAATTGCATCTGTGCATTACCCATCAACGAAGCAGTGCGTAATAGTGTAATCAATCCAGCCCTGCCTTCCAGAGAACCCAAGAAATTACGGGTTATTTTAAAGTTGTGAGCCATGCCAAGACTCATTGATTCAACATTGATCTTGGATACGGACTTTATGACTGCCGTCGGTCCTTTTTTGTCAGCACCCTGAGAAGGGCTCATAGCATCAGACAGCGGTGCGCCAGAAAGACGCCCATTGGGAGTCGCTCCAATCATCTCGCCAAGTGGTGTATTAAAGGACTGAGATAAAGTGCCATGAATTTGTCTTGCATAAAGTGACTTGTGCTGATTGATTCTTTTTTCTGTATAATCAACAATGTCAGTTGCAATCAGATCAGCATAATCGTCATCATTACCATATTTGGGAACATGAAGGCAGTCGCGGCGTATTTGCTCAAACCCTTCCCAGTTGGCATCAAGGGCTTTCTTTATCTCCTCAAGGGTATACTTTTTATCATCGTAAACCAGTTTTTTTATTGCCGCCATGCTGTCAACATAGGTACCCAGTCCCGCAAAGATTGTTCCCGGTCCTTCATAAAGAACAGCTCCCCCGGCTGTTACATCTTTACCGGTTTGCATGCAGCCATCGACAAACAGTGACATATAAGGAGTAGGCGTAATATCTCTAAAGACCTCCTGAATTAAAACCGTACCCCTTGCATTCATCTCCAGTAGATAATCAAGCTGCCGTTTCACAGCGGCATCAAATTGCTCGTAAGTAGTTAATGCCTCCAGTTCTCCAGTGTCTAGCCACAGTTTACTTCCATAAGACTTAAGAACACCTCGATTAAGTACCATTTCAATCGTAATAGGCCATTGTGTAAATCCACCGGCTGTCCATTGGTGAATACGTCCTGACTTTTGCGGTTCCACACAACCCATTAGGCAATAGTCACGGGCATCTTCAAAATCAAAGCCTTTTCTAAGCATCATTTTAATATGTGCATCATCAAAATGACAAGCAGGCATACCGCCGCTGGCTTTGATAACATCCACAATTTTTTCTAAATAACATTGCGGAGACTGATTGTGTATCCGACAAGCAAGTGTAGGCTGATAAACCTTAACTCTTTCAACTGCATCCATGATCAAATAGGTTAAATCATTGGTGCCGTCTCCGCCTTCCCGTTTCTGTCCACCTACAGTCATATTGATAAAAGGCATATAACCCGCAAAATATTTGGCGGTCGCTCCTGGTGTATACCATATCATTTCCGAGCATTTGATGATGAAACAGCCCATTAATTCGAACGCCTGCTGTTCATTCAGCTTTCCGGTTTTAATATCTGAGGAGTAGCAAGGGAACACATACTGGTCAATACGGCCCAGCGAGGTACTGCATTGATTCTCTTCCATTAAAAAGAGTGACTGTATTGTCCAAATGGCCTGCAATGCTTCGTGAAAGGTTTCCGGCGGATTAGCTGGTACGCGGGCATTGACTTCGGCAATTTTTTCTAACTCGGATTTGCGCTGAGAATCCTGTTCCTTTTCGGATAATTCCCGAGCATATGTGGAAAGACGAACAGCATATGTCAGAATTCCCTCACAGGTTTCAATTGCCGCCTGATAAAAAGAAATTTTATCTTTATCTAGAATATTGTAAGTAGATAAGTCGGCAAGATAAGCTTCCGCTTCAGCTTTTATTCCGTTAATTCCCTTCTTAAAAAGAATAATGTCATAGCCCGGGCTGGTATCCCCACCGCCGCTGGTCATATGGTATGTCAAATCACTGATGCATGCTTGGGCTCCGAATTCCCACAAATCTTCTTTACGAAGCACCTTCTCACATTCTTCTGCTAGAGATTTCCCTTTCCAAAAAGGGAACAACCGCTCTCGCATAATCTTTTTCTCTTCTTCGCTAATGAAATATGGATCTTGTGGTCTTGTACCAATGGTATCAAGTTCATTACGAATCCACTCCCATGCGATATCTGGTGAAAATGCACCAGCACGCGGTTTACCGCAAGGATGACCGACTATAAGCTCATGTTCTTGAATAAGTAGAGGAGCAATTTCACACGCTCTCCGGAATCCTTTTGCCCTCAACACATTTCTTGGAAGATCAGGATATTTCTCAGCAATTTCAGTATATGCCAAGGCACGACCAATGGTAATGCTTGGCTTGGCATCCAAATATGCTTCTTTTAGTATCTGTAATCGTTTTGGTAGATCTGACTTTATCTGTGTCATAAGTTTCCTCCTATCAATACGAATGCTATACCCCCAATATACTCTATTATCCAAATTATAATGGAAAGTTTTGTTTGACTATTGCAATAATTATTATCTTTTATTGCAAATTATTGATTGTATTTTTATTTTATTGCACTTTTGTTACCTTTTGGACTGATATTCTACCTTCAAAGAGATGATGAGTTGCTCTAAAATCCTGGTCTGACGATCGAAAATTTCGATCGTCAGCTACGAAAAACTTTAGCTGGACTATAGTAAAGCAATATGTTTTAAGGGTATTATATTAAAAATATGTCTTTTGGAGGTGCTGCCCTTGCAACTCACAGAGAAGCCCAATAGACTTTTTAATCAAAAAAGTCCTTATTTGTTGCAGCATGCCCACAACCCCGTGGATTGGTTCCCCTGGGGTGCGGAAGCCTTTGCCAAGGCTAAAACTGAAGACAAGCCCATCTTCCTCTCCATCGGCTATTCCACCTGCCATTGGTGCCACGTCATGGAGCGGGAATCCTTTGAATCGGAGGATGTGGCAAAGGTTTTAAATCAACACTTCATTTCGATCAAGGTGGACCGGGAAGAACGACCGGATATTGACCAAATATACATGAACGTATGCCAGGCACTAACCGGGGCAGGCGGCTGGCCTTTAACCATTATCATGACCCCAGAACAAAAGCCATTCTTTGCAGGAACCTATTTCCCGAAACACTCGAACGATGGCCGTCCCGGTCTAATAGGGATTTTAGAGCAAATTTCAGGCATGTGGCAAGGGGAACGCTCCCGCTTGCTGGAGATTGGCGATAAACTCACCCATCATATGCAAGCGGAAGCCACAACCGCACCCGGCCAACTGCCTGCGGATATCCTTGATCAAACCTACCGCCTATTTGAAAAAAATTATGATCAAAGCTACGGTGGTTTTGGCAACGCACCCAAATTTCCAACTCCTCATAATTTAATGTTTTTATTACGTTACTGGTACAAAACCGGCGAAAAAAAGGCTTTGACCATGGTGGAAGAAACCCTGGATGCCATGCACCGGGGCGGCATTTATGACCACATGGGCTTTGGCTTTGCCCGCTATTCTACAGATAAAAAATGGTTGGTGCCGCATTTTGAAAAAATGCTCTATGATAATGCCCTGCTGGCCTTTGCCTTTATGGAAACCTACCAAATAACAAAGAATCCCCGCTTTGGACGAATTGCCAAAGAAATTTTCACCTATGTTTTAAGGGATATGACATCTCCAGAGGGTGGCTTTTATTCCGCCGAAGATGCAGATTCCGAAGGCGTGGAGGGAAAGTTCTATGTCTGGCAGCCAGAGGAAATTACAGAATTACTCGGTTCCATAGATGGCGAACTTTTCTGTGGGTACTATGATATTACAGCTAAGGGTAATTTTGAGGGTGCCGGTATACCAAATTTAATCGGTCAGAATCCTTTGAAGTTTGCTGAGGAATTAGATATTTCTTTAGAAGATTTAGTGGAAGGCCTGGAAATCTGTCGGAAGATATTATTTGAAGCACGGGATAAAAGGATTCATCCCTATAAGGATGATAAGATCCTAACCTCCTGGAATGGTTTGATGATTGCCGCCCTAGCCAGGGGTGCCCAGGTATTTCAAAGTAACCTTTATTTAGGGGCTGCTGAAAAAGCCATGGGCTTTATCTTTGATAAACTACATAGACCAAATGGTCGCTTAATGGCCCGGTATAGGGAAGGTGAAGCAGCCCACAAAGCCTATTTGGATGACTATGCCTTTGTTGTTTGGGCACTGCTGGAACTCTATCAGGCCACCTTTGAACCCCGATATTTGCAAAAGGCAGTGAACCTGACCGAGGATATGCTTGACTTGTTCTATGATAACGACCATGGCGGTTTCTATTTTTATGGTAAAGACAGTGAAGAATTAATCAGTCGCCCTAAAGATACTTACGATGGAGCCATCCCCTCGGGTAATTCAGTGGCCACAGTCAACCTTCTAAAATTGGCTCGGCTAACTGAGAACTCTCGCTACGGAGAACTAGCAAAGCAACAGCTACAGGTCTTTGCCGAAGATCTGGCAAGATATCCGGCTGGTTACTCTTTCTTTATGATGGGTGCCTATTTAGAGCAGGAAGCCCCTCTGGAAATAGTACTGGTGGGAGCCAAAGAAGATCCTGTATTAAAGCAAATGATGATCACCCTACAACAAAGTTTTTTACCCAATGCCTCTGTAACGGTGCGTTATGATGACAATTTTGCCGACCAATGGGGTGAATTATTGCCCTTGATAAAGGATAAGACTCTCGTGGCCGTTAAGACTGCGGCCTATGTTTGTCAAAACTTTTCCTGCCAAGCCCCCGTGACAAAACTTGCTGGGTTGCAAAATCTAGTGTTAAAAAAATAAAGGTCCCCGGTTAAAAAAGGTAGAATAAACTGGGTAGAACACTTTAGGGGGCATAAAATGGATAAGAGTAAAATAGTCAAGCTTCATCATGCACTAAACTGCCTGACTCTATTTCAGGGGATCACTGAGGACAAAGCAATTCAGCACCTTAACAAAATAATTAGCACGATCATGGCTAAGGATGTCTCCTCACCTGTGGATTTATTGGTAGATTACCACAAACTAATCGGCATTTTACTGAAAGAAACCGTAGATCCACAACTTCCAAAAGTGGGTAACCCCTGGCAGAACCATTTTTTAAATCAGGTTCTGTTTAACGATAATTTATATGCTCGGGAATTTGTTGCCCGGCAAAGCCTAATTTCCACTGTTGAGGAAGCCTTTTTACACGACCTTAGAAAATTGCAAGTTATTTGTCTGGAAGGTATGCAAATTTTAGAAGATTTCTTTGGTCAGACACCGGGTGTTTTTCCAGCCACCACCAACCCATTACCCAACACACCGGGAAACCATCCCCTATCCGATCTGCTTATGGAGCTCAAGCAAAAGCTTCTTTCCGGTGAAAGCTGGTCCGATCAGCTAGCCGCCTTTAAAACCTTTTATCAAGCAGCCGGCTTTGGCCAATTTGCCCTTTACCGGGCCTTTCGCTGGGAACCAGGGCCTGCTGGCTTCCACTTGGCTGGGATTGAAAAACCCGATCCCATCCGGTTACAGCAATTAATTGGCTATGAACGTCAAAGAAAACAGGTTTTATCGAATACCGAGCGGTTATTAAATGGACAAGGTGCCCATCATTTACTTTTATATGGGGACAGAGGCACCGGCAAATCTTCTACAGTTAAGGCACTGCTCCATGCATATGGGCCAAAGGGCTTACGCCTGGTGCAGGTTTCCCGTCAAAATTTAGCTGGACTGCAGAGTTTAAGCAGGTATTTAATTAAAGTGCCCCTAAAATTTATAATCTTTATTGATGACTTATCCTTTGAAGAATCCGAAACGGATTACAAAGAATTTAAAACCCAACTGGAAGGCAGCCTTGAACAGCAACCAGCCAACGTCTGCATTTATGTAACTTCGAACCAACGTAATTTGGTAAAAGAATATTTTAGTGATCGACACACCAAGGTCGTTGATGGCGAGGTGCATACCGGGGATACCTTGCAGGAGAAGCTATCTCTAGCTGATCGTTTTGGCATAAAAATTACCTATATGGCCCCAGACAAAGAAGCTTTTCTGGAAATCGTTTGGCAGTTGGCCCTGCAGGAAAAGCTTAACATTGATGAGCCAACCTTAGAACGGCTGGCCCTAAAATGGGTACTCTGGCACAATGAACGCTCAGGCCGTACTGCCAGGCAATTTATCGACCATATTAAAGGCAGGGATGATTTGGATATTTTCTAATACCCGATTATCAATACTTGTCATCCTAGCGAATGACAGAACAAGGGAGTGTTGCTTGCTACTTATAAAGTAGTTTGCAACACTCCCTTTACACATGGCTATTTAGCTGATGGCTAAAAATCCATTTGACTTTCCTGTTCCAACATAACACTGATCATGGCATCCAATTCCTCATCGGTTATGTCTCTTTTGGCCTGCTCTTTGGTAACCCTAAGAAATGGGGCAAGCTCACCATTTAACAATTTTTGCTGATCAAATACATTTAGGCGGGATAGAATTCTTTTCGGGCCAACAACATCATCCCCAAGAAAATAATATACATTAATGCCTGTAGCAAGGGAGATGGCTTGCACAATGGCGATATGGGAAGTTTTCTTGGGGTTAAATTGCTTTAGTCCTTCAATATCCGCCAGCTCTAGCATGGTTCTGCCAGCCAGTTCTTGAATAGACATTTTTCTTAGTTCAAGCATTTCTTCAACCCGTGGAAAAATATTTTTTGCCAATGCAGTTCCTCCTGACAATTTTGTAGTGTTCATTCTTATTTTAATGGTAGGAACCTGCCACTGCAACCCTTGTAGAGGAATACCTTACCTTATGACTTAAACCTTGAACATTTTTACTAGGTTCTGGAATTCATTGCCCATGCGAGCCAAATCCTGCGATGCACTGGCAATTTCCTGAACGGTGGCACTGGCTTGCTCCGTTGCGGCAGCAAGGTTCTGGGCACTGTTGCTATTCTTTTCGGCCCCCTGAGCAATTTCCTTAATGATAATCACAGTTTGCTGCACCTGGTCTAATATTTCTTTTAATGACTGCCCCGCAGAATGAACAACCTGGGTTCCTTCATGGACCTCCTGAACACCCAATTGCATATCCTTAACAGCTTGCCCAGTCTCCTGTTGTATTTGACCAATGATTAGACTAATTTCTTTAGCAGCCTGGGAGGATTGTTCGGCCAACCGCCTTACCTCTTCAGCAACCACTGCAAAACCCCTACCTTGATCTCCTGCCCTTGCTGCCTCTATGGCTGCATTAAGGGCCAGTAAATTGGTCTGATCTGCAATACCAGTAATGACCTCTGTAATTCTACCGATCTCCTGGGAGCGATCACCCAGTTTAACAACCTGTTCGGAACTTTTGTCCACCTTTTGAACAATGGAGTTCATTTTATCCACTGCTTGATTTACAGCTAGGTTACCCTTTTGGGCTGCCTTTTCCACTTCCTGAGAAACACCCACCGCATTGTCTGCACTGGCTGCTTCCTCTGTTGTTATACTGGCCAATTCCGTTGTGGTGCTGGTAATTTCCTCAACCGCAGCACTTACTTCTTGGCTGGCCGCCGAGAGCTGCTGACTATGGGCCGCCAGATTATTGCTCTTATCAACCACTTGCCTGGTCATGTCGTGCAGATTATCCACCATGGTATTAAAGGCTCTGCCCAGTTGTGCCAATTCATCATTACCAACAACTTCTACCCTTTTGGTTAGATCACCCTGGGCAACAATACCCGTTTCCTGCAGCATCCGGTTGATTGGTCTGGTAACTGCCCTGGAAGATAATATACTAAACATGATACCCATCAATATAGCAATTACTCCAAAGACCTGGGCAATTTTTTTGGTTTCAACGCTTATTTGCATGGAACGATTTTCAGCATCTTTACTTTCTTGTTTTTTATAATTAACATAGGCCGTTACTTCTTTCTTTAGTTGGTCGGATAGTTCATCATAACGTTCTTCTTTAATTTTTTTTGCCTGGTCGTTTTGTCCATTCTCCACAAGGGGAATTATTTCAGACATAAAAAGTGTACCCAATTGCTCATTTAATTCATGTACTTTGGTAATTCTATCCAAGTTAATTTTTTGCCTAGTTAGTTTGATGAGTTCTTCCTCTTTTGACAATGTGAAATTTAATTTTTCTTCATAATTTTCTTTGTCTATCGCCTCTCCTGTTATCACATACTCCTTGGCTAGACTATTTTGCTCCTCAATATACATGTCAATGTCTAAGCCTTGCATGGTACGAACGTTATGCTGTTGCAAACCTTCAATTTCCTGAGTAATTTGGTGTACTTTGTAAACCATGGCACCTGCTAACAAACCTGCGAACAACAGGATAACACAGTAACCCAATACAATTCTTGTGGTTAATTTTAATTGCACATGCTCCCCTCCCCGTTCAACTTTTAAAACTTTGATAGGAAATATATGACAAAACCATATCTAAAGTAAGTAATTTTTTCAACTGTTTTGAGTCCTTTTTCATAATTATTTTTCAGTAATCAAAACCGGGTTAAAATTTAAAAAATCAGCACTAACCAAATGAAATTTTATCCCCCAGATTTCATCAGGCAATCGGTAGTTTTTTGCCCGATCATGCAGATGCCCATAAACTACTCTGTTCACTTTAAATTCGCAAAGAATATTGATAAATTCAGAGGGTTCGTGGGTTTCGTTGGTGGGCATAAAATGCATCATTACAATAATTTCATCGGGATTTCCTTGAATACTGCGTAGGGAGTTTTCCAAACGAATTAGTTCCCTTTTGTAAATCTTCTCGTCTTCTTCGGTAAACTGGTGACTGTTGGGGCAGGTCCAGCCCCTGGTACCACAAATAACCGTATCCCCCACAACCATATGGTCATTTTGAATTAATTTTACATTTTGAGGTACAAATTTGCGGGTCTTGGATATCCCCTGCCACCAGTAATCATGATTCCCTGGTATAGCAAAGATGGTTCCTGGCAGCATCCCAAGAAAATCTACATCATAGCGTGCTTCTTCTAACCGGGTGGCCCAGGAAATATCCCCAGGCATTAGTATGATATCTTCAGGAGCTATCTTTTCACACCAATTATTATAAATTTTTTGGTAATGCCTTTGCCACTCTTGGTTAAAAATATCCATCGGTTTGTGCAATTTTACCTCATCCCAGTTTTGGGGATTTACCGGATTTTTAAAGGAAAGGTGCAAATCACTTATTCCATAAAATTTCATTGTACATTTCCCCTTTCCCCGCAAATTCCACTATATGGCAACTGGACATATACATTTTTTGGTACTTGAGCATATCTTATCTCTCTGGTTCTGGGGTTGTCAACCAGGGTTATAAAGGAATTTGAAATTTATTTATAAACCAGTCATCATTGTACTTTCTCCTTTTTAAATACCTTTCCCTCTGTTTTAAAATATTGCTTTCCAATACTAATTCGGAAACCAACATACCAATATCCTTCAAATAGTTGTACATATTAATAACTTGCCCCGCCCTTTGCCAATTAAAATGACTGAAGGCCATGCGAATGCCATTATAAGCATATTCCTCCATGGTAATAGGATAGGGATGCTTACTACGAAAATGGTGTTGTACAACCACCGCCGGATCTACTTCAACCCTATAACCAAATAGCCAGAGCTTCATTGAGAACTCTGCATCTTCAAAACCATAGGTTCGAAAGCCTGTTTCAAATCCTTCCACATCATTAAATACCCTCCTCGTTACCGCCACACAGCCCCCCGGTGCAATGGGTACCTCTGTAATTTCACCGGTACTGGGCAACCACTGAGCCTCCAATTTTTTATTCCAGGTCATACCATAGCCAATGGCATGGGTCATACCCATATTGGCAATTCCCGGTGAAACAGCGCCCGCGCCCCGTTCCAATAGGCCCTCAGCCAATATTTCCAGCCATTCCGGTTCCACAGTTATATGAGCATCACAAAACACCAGTATTTCACCGGTGCATTTCTTAACGCCTAGATTTCTAGCATTGGCAGCCCCAACTCCACTAGTATTAATAAGTTTTACGCCCGGATAATTCTTGCCCTTATTTAAAAATGTGCAGCAACCATCCGTGGAATCGTCGTTAACAACAGTAATATCAAAGGGAATCCTGCAAGGTGTTGACAAGATGGATTCTATCGTTTCCTTAATCCGTTTTCCTTCATTCTTACACGGTATAATGATCGACACTTGGGTCATGTTTTTCCCCCCTAATTGTTCTTTTTATCATTCTATGACCGGGGGAACGCTGTTTATTATTCAACAAAAATTTAAAAAGTGAGCGTCACTTGCTACCCAAAAGCAGCTTTGCGACACCCACTTAACAATTATTTTTGAACTTTTAACATCCGAACCAGGGAGATGGCTGCATGACCCCGGCTGACCTTTTCATTCGGAACATAGTTTCCTTGATTGTCAGTCTGGAGACCCAGTCCAAGGCTCAGTGCTGCATAACCCCTTAATTGGTCTGGTACTAGCTGGGCATCTCTGGTTGGCAGGGTATATATCTGGGCAAGCTTGGCAACGCCATCATAATCCAAGGTATTAATCATCAGTTTTGCCAATTCCAGCCTGGTTAGTTCCTTAGCCAAATCCTTGGTGTCATCCGGCTGAATAATACCTAGGCTGACCGCAGCGTTAAGGAGACGCTTTTTCTCTTCCTCCTTGTCCTTACCTTCCTTTAACAAATCATAGGGTCCTGACACATACCAACCCCGGCTGGCTACTAACATTTCCAATGCCTCAATCTTAGTTATATTGCGGTCTGGGTAAAACTTTCCATCGGCGGCTTTGACAATATTAGCCTTAGCCAATTGCTTAATGGCCTCTGCCCCAGGGTGGCCACTGATATCTGTAAAATCCGTCGTTTCTTTGGGAGCAATGACGTCGCCCCTGGTATTTAGGTATTGTCCGGATTTAGCATCCAGCAGATAAGAAGGGCGATCCTTCAGCCTGTATACCAGATTAACCTTTGGTTGATTAGCACCCCTATCGGTATTGATATACTCCAGCCCCAGGCCACCGCCACTTAAAAATATGGAAGAAGCCTTGGCGTGGCCTATCTCTTGAGATTTATCGGGAAATTTAACATCCCACCAGTTCATTTGGTAGTTGGTAATCTCCCCGGTATTGCCGTCAACTTCAATTTCAAAACCATTGTTTGTAAAAGGTATCCCATTTACAACCCGGAGGTAGGAGAAATGATAGTTTCGCGTAATCCCTTTTTCCAGATAATCACTGTTCAGGCTATTATCCAGCTTTATCTCTGCCAGTCGCTTCGGCTGCTGCTTTTTAATAAAGTCTTCAGCCTTTTGTCTGGCTTGCTCCACGCTAACGGCAGGTGCCGCTGTCTTTCTTTCATCAAAGCCCTTTTTCCAAATGTTGTAATAAACAAGCTCACCGGTTACAGCATTAACTGCCGCACTGATACTTTGCACATCTGTTGTATTTTTTTCATTGTTCCAGTGGAAAGTCCATTGTTTTTGTTCTGGATATTGATAATCCTGATTTAGCCTACTTTCCGTCAGCTTTAATTCAGCGGGCACGGAAACAATATTTTTCACCTTGTCCATGGCCTTTTCTGCACTGAGAAGGTTCTTTATTTTATCAACTTCTGCCTGCTCGGCTGGTGTCATTTCATTTCTGCTGGCACTTTCCTTTTGGGCTTCTCCACCCATAGCACGGTCATAACCCTCATATAATTGACCCTCAACAACCTTACCGGTAAAGGCATCAACCATTAAATTGGCACCTTTTTTCACTCGATACACCAACTTGACCGGCGTATCCTTGGCACCGTTTGTCCAGGGTCGGTAATAAACCAGCTCTATGTTTTGGCCGATGACCTTTTCGGCTTCAGTTGGTGAGATCCTACCAGCGGCAGAGGGGAAGCTGGTCTTTTCGTCCCAGTTAAGGCCAAAACCTAACAGTTCACCCGTGTCGCCGCTTATACGAATATAGATATTGTTGCCGGGAAAGACAATACCATTGGCAACTCGGTTAAAGTTATAATAGTATTCCACTGGCCCCCTATCGCCAAAGCCATAAAAGGGTTGATCCTGATTCGAGACCAATTTTATTTGGCCAGCGTAAGCAGGCAATAATTTTTGTATCCATTCCTTAGCAAATTTGGCCGATTCATCGTAGGAATAACGGGGTAAACCACTGTACTTTTGGCCCGGGGGCAATTCTTCCCAACGATCCATGCCGAATATTTCCCCAGTTGCAGCATTAACCCGCACGGAAATATTTCCCCGGGGTTCGGCACTGCGTGTCCAATTAAGATGCCACTCGGCTCTCTCGCCGTAGGTATTAAAGCCACTTTCAAACCGCTCATAGTCATTGGAAATAGCAAAGGTATCCTTCGCCTTAGCGATGGCCTGATCCAAGGGAAACTTAGCCTTAGCCAGGTCTCCGTCAACTGATGAAGATTTTGTAGCAATGACAGCGGACCTTTCCTCCGCAAAGGCAGCAGGATTAAACATTAAGCCACCGACAAGACAACCAGCCACAATTGCACTGATTATTTTTTTAGCCAAGCATATTCACTCCTTAACCGATCTTTATTATATAGACGTTCCACCTATCCTTCGTGTAACTGGTTAGCCAAAATATTCTTTTAGGAAAAAAAGACAAGGGTTCAATCCCCTGTCGCTCCTTCTTTAGCCATCTTTCAGTTTGCTAACAGCTAAGGGCATTTGCCGTAGGTGTTAATAACGGCCTCCGCAACGGATTTAATGGAAGTTCTTTTCTTCATTGCTGTATGCTGAATGGCCTTATAGGCTTGTTCTTCGGAAAAGCCCTTTTGTTTTATCAGCAGCCCCTTCGCCCGCTCAAGAATTTTACGGGTCTTTAGGGTCTCCTGCAATTCATTAAGCTGCTGCTGCAGCTGTGAAAATCGCTTATATGAGGAAACAGCCGCTTCGATGGCAGCATAAACCTGATCCTCCAGGTAGGGTCGCATTAAAAATGCTGCAGATACATCCCTTGCCCTTTCTACAAGGCCCTTATTACCTTGGGAAACCAACAAAACCACCGGGGCCAAGTTTTCTTCGCAAATAATTTTTGCCACCTGCATACCATCCAACACGGGTAGGTAATCATCTAATAGGACAACCTCTGGTGATGTAGATCGAACCGCTTTTAGCGCATCCATGCCGCTGGTTGCCTCTGCTATCACCCGATAACCAAGGCGTTTAAGAGTTTGCTTCAATTGATGTAATTCTGTGTTGTCGCCGCAGGCCATGACAATCCTTCTGTCCATAGTTCATCTCCCGGTCAACTCATATATACCCTTGGTACCCTGCTACCTACCCAGCAGACCACTTCATAATTAATGGTCCCCAGCCATGCTGCCATTTGCTCAACTGGTAATTCAGCAACCCCAAAAATGACAACTTCATCATGAATTTGTACCCCAGTAATCTTACCGACATCAATCATGCATTGGTCCATGCAAATTCTACCAATCACCGGGGCCCTCTTACCTTTAACTAGAACTTCTCCTTTAGAGGATAATAACCGGGGATAGCCATCTGCATAACCAATGGGAAGGGAAGCAATCACCGTTTCCCTGGGAACAGTGTAGGTACAGCCATAGCTAATCTTTGTGCCAGGTCCTACATGCTTAATATGGGCAATGCGTGTCTTTAAGGTCATGGCAGGTTGCAAAGCAATCTTATTTTTGTCCACCTCTTCGGATGGATAAAGGCCATACATAATAATCCCGGGCCGCACAAGATCCAAATGAGTCTCTGGGCATTCCATGATGGCTGCACTGTTGGCACAATGCCGTAAGGAGAAGCTGATTCCCATTTCCTGAAGCTGCTGCAATACAGACATAAACCTTTCAAATTGCCCGCGGGTATAGCTTTTGTCCTCTGCATCGGCGGTTGCAAAATGGGTATAGATCCCCTCGGCATTTAGACCCGGCAGGTTGTAGGCTGCGGCAACTGCGGCTACCCCTGTCGTATCGGGGGTAAAACCAAGCCGCCCCATACCGGTATCTACCTTAAGGTGTACAGTGGCTTTCATTCCTTTGCTGCAAGCCACGGCAGATATTTGCTCGGCTAAATCGGATCTAAACACGGTTAAACAAATATTCAGATCCAAAGCATCACTAATTTGATCTGGAGAAATGTATCCTAAAATTAGTATCGGCACTTGGATGCCAGCCCTACGGAGTTCTTGAGCCTCTGATAATCTTGCTACACCAAGCCTTGTGGCTCCTGCAGCCAATGCCGCCTGGGCCACCGGCACAGCACCGTGTCCATAGCCATTGGCCTTAACCACAGCCATAATTTCCTTATTTGGTCCAATTACTCTGCGGACCTCTCTAATATTATGTCTGATGGCTTCTAAGTTAATCTCTGCCCATGTGGGTTCCAACATTGATAAACGCCACCATCCTATTTTTTCCTTTATTTTAGCATAAATAAAAAGAAATTGCTTGCCACCGACCAAGCAATGTCTGTATTTCCTACATACCCTGCGTTAGTAATTTAGATCAACTTAACCTTCTATTTCTTTAAAAGCTGCGGATAAATAATTTACAATATCTCCGGCCAAAGTACTGGCTTGGCTTAACTCTTGGGCTGCCAAATCTCCGGCAGAACCATGCAGATACGCTCCGGCAGCGGCTGCCTGGAAAGGAGTAAACCCTTGGGCTAGCAAACCTGTAATCAAACCAGTTAACACATCACCGCTGCCACCAGTAGACATGCCAGGATTACCCGTGGGGTTGATACCAATCTCTCCTGCGGGGGAAGCAATGATGGTCTTTGCCCCCTTTAGTAAAACAACGGATTGCCACTTCTTTCCCGCGGCACTGGCTAGCTCAAGCCGCCTTTCCTGTACTTCAGGGCTGGTTAACCCTACTAAACGAGCCATTTCGCCGGGATGGGGTGTCATTATAACTGGTACCTGTAGGCCTTCCAAAACGGCAGTATCCCCTGCCAGAGCGTTTAAGGCATCTGCATCCAACACCACGGGAATGGTCAGCCGGGTCAGCAAATTGCGTACAAATTCCACTGTCTCTGGGTGTGTACTAAGTCCTGGACCAAGGGCCAGGACATTTGCGGCTTCACAGGCCTCTAAAACTGGTTCTACGGCAGTGACTGCCAGGGTTCCCGCCTCGGTTTCCGGCAAGCCACTGGTCATTGCTTCATCCAGGGTGGCGGCCACTAAAGGCTGTATACTTTTGGGTACTCCAAGGGTGACCAACCCGGCACCACTCCTTAATGCTCCCCGGGCTGTCATACGGGCGGCCCCAGACATATTTCGAGAACCTGCCACAATGAATACATGGCCATAGCTTCCCTTATGGCTATCCTGCTTTCTGGGCTTAAACCATTGAGAAATCAATTGTCTTGTAAGTAATTGTCTGGAGATATTCTTATTTTCGATTAAATCCTTTGGTAAGGAAATATCCACCACGTGCAGTGTGCCGGCAATGGATGCACCTGGTTCTACCACTAAGCCTAGTTTTGGCAATCCAAAGGTTACGGTATGATCTGCCTTCATGCAGGGACCCTGAGCCTTTCCCGTGTCGGCCTCCAGGCCTGAGGGAATATCCACCGCCAGTACAGCAACCGGACTGGTATTGACCAGATTAATCACCCTGGCCACCTTTTCATTTACTGTACCACGGAACCCAGTGCCATACAGGGCATCAATAACTAAGTCGGTATTTAATAAAGCCACCTTGACAATGTTGATACCATTAACCTGGTTGACTTGATAAACAGGTTGTCCCATCTTTTGCCAGACGGTTAGGTTAACCTTTGCATCCCCCTGAAATTCCTCAGGATCTGCCATTAGCAGGACCTTTACCTGAGCACCCAAGTTGTACAGATGTCTCGCAATTACCAGTCCATCCCCACCATTATTCCCTTTGCCAACTAGAATCGTGAATACCTTATCAGCAACCTGGGGAAAGATCCTTTGAATGATCCTAATCACCTGCAAACCTGCATTTTCCATTAGAACAATGCCAGGTATACCGTACTCCTGTATGGCCTGACGATCAATTTCTCTCATCTCTGCTGCTGTCACTACACGCACAATTATCCTATCCTTCCTTTTCTTTGCCAACTGCCACCGCAAAGGCCACAGCCCTGCCACGGTCATGGGAAATACTTACCAATACCCGATGAATGCCCCTTTTTTCTGCTATTTCTAAAGCTGGGCCGGAAAATTTCACCTCTGGCTTACCCAGGTAATTGGGTAAAATCTCAATATTGGTCCATCTCATTTCCCTTAGGCCAGTCCCCAGGGCCTTCATTATTGCTTCTTTGGCCGCAAAACGCCCGGCCAAGGAGTGTATTTTTCCTTGACAGTACTTCTGTTCCGCCGCAGTAAAGACACGGTCTAAAAACTGCTGTCCAGAACGGCTGACGGCCAACTCAATTCTTTCTATTTCAATAATATCCGTTCCAATCCCCTTCATCATACCACCTTCCCCCCTGATATTTCCACATGACCCGGGATAGTTCCTTTCGCAAACGATGACATGCTTTAGCATAAAAAGTTAAATTTTGTTACTTTTTACTAGCAAAAATCTAAAAGGGGCTGTCGCAGTAAGCCAGCCTGGAAAACAACAAAAGACGGCGACTGGCAGATGCCAGAAGCCGTCTTTTGTTGTAAAATATAGTTGTGAACAAAACTTTACAGCCAAATTATACATTAACCGGGAATGTATATCA